>CAYWLM010000013.1:0-40839 GCA_964459125.1 uncultured Methylomonas sp.
AGGGAGTGTTAGGATTATATACTTTGCGCGCTAACAGTTGTGGATTTTATAGTACGAGCACGGGCAGAAGAATTGCGCATGGTTAATCAGGTGTTTATCAGTAAATAAGCTATAGCTAGACAACCAACACAGTGCAAAGTAAAACAGACTCTCATTGCTAGTATAGCTTTTATTGAGTATAGTTAACATTACTCACCTCAACAGCTTCAATTATTAGAAGCCTGGCTTTGGTCGTAATGGTGAGGCCTATAATTTGATTAATAAAATCTTAAAGGTAAAGGAATGCCCCTGTGAATTTTCTTATTCGCGCTTCAAGTTATACGCAACTCTGGTGTCTTCAGCGCCCAAATGTGCTAACTAAAATGCTGTTGAGTTTACTCTATTCAATCGAATTAATGCTCTTTATCCGGCAGGGAGCAAGAAACTTTCTTACCAGACGGTCGGCAGTTTTAGGTTCTAATTACGCTGCTTTAGGTCGATTAATCGTAGGCGAATACTACGCAGTTGCCAATTTAGTTAAAAACCCGCAACAACGAGGGGCTTTCCTTGGACCCGCGCGACTACTACGCAACCGATTGCCCTCCGACTTTCTGTTATTTTTGGCAGATAAAGACGCTGCTGGGATGGGGCTGCACAAGACATTTCACGATTATATCTGGAATAGTTTGCTGATTCAGGCTCAAGACCGGTCTCCTGAGGCACAGCTCCAGATATTAATAGATGAATTAGTTCATTCAGCGCAACAACATGGCAATATTCCTGATGCCAAAGCTATTACCCCGGATGTCCAACGCATGGTTATTCGCTATATGATGTTGGTTATATTGGAAGTAACTGTCAATGAAACGCAAGTTGAAGCCATTAGAAAGCTGTTCTATACGGGCGGCCCGACTGCTAATTATATTCTTGCAACGATAACGCCATTCGCGCTCCCCGATTTTATGCTCCGCAGTTTACAGCATAATATTGATGAAATTGTCCTGCTTATTCAGAGCTCTCCAGTCTTGAAAGACTATGTTTCATCAATAGAAAATCACAATTTAAGCAAACAGCAATGGAGTTATTTATTATTGTCGATTATTGGTATTGCTGCCTTAAGTGGTGGCAGTGACCTGGCGACTTATGTATTAAGCGAAATTCCCTCCGACTTTCCAATTGATACCTTAGACAGTATACTTGTGCAACGAGCTATACTCGAGACCGCTCGACGTTATACCCCTGTTAACATTGTCAATGTTATTACTCCGCAGCTTATGGCATTTGAGGTAGCGGGTAAAGCATGCTATTTCCCGAGAGGGACCGTGCTAGCAGCAAGTATTGGCCTTGCGAACCTGGATAACAGGCAGTTTCCGGATTCAGCTGCTTTCAAGCCCGATCGCGATAATTTGATGTCAGCAATAATCAATTTTAATTCGGTTGGTTTCCATGCCACTGATGATACTAGGCGATGCACATGTCCGGGTTGTCAGATTGTGCTATCTATGTGCAGTGATTTGCTTGTTGCCTGGCTAAATGCCGTTAAATAATGTTAAAAAATGGCCAATATGCCTAAAAAGGGAAGAATATTGTCTGTATTTCGTCAAATTTAAAGCAGATGATGAATGTGCAATTTTAAAAAAATGATTAGCGGCGCAGAGGAGAATACTAACTGAATAGTTTCACAGTCTCTAAATATTCGCTCCCTATTGTGTCGAGTTAAGCATGCAAAGTCCTAAATAATATAATATCCCTTCAATACCGGTCTTGAATAGCTTCTGCTTAAGGAAGAAAACCGCCTGCCTGCATAGACCATAGTTTTGCGTAATGACCATTCAGGCGAAGTAATTCGGCATGACTGCCATTTTCAATAATTTGGCCCTGATGAAAAACCAGAATGCGGTCAAGATGAGACAGGGTTGACAGCCGGTGTGCAATAACCATGACTGTTTTATGCCGCATCAGGTAAATGAGGCTTTCCTGAATGAGTCTTTCTGTGACGGAATCCAGGGCACTGGTCGCTTCATCAAGTAACAAAATTGAGGTGTTTTTTAGAATAGCTCGCGCCAATGCAATGCGCTGCCGTTGCCCACCTGATAATTTAACACCACGCTCACCCACCAGAGACTCATAACCCTCTTCGGTATCCATTATAAATTCATGGGCATGTGCTTTTTTAGCGGCTTCTATGACTTGATTATCGGAGGCATCTAGTCGACCATAGCGAATATTCTCCATGAGTGTACGATGAAACAACATCGGGTCCTGAGGAATCATGGCAATATTATTGCGTAAACTTTCCTGAGAAACCGAATGGATATTCTGCTGATCTATTAAAATGCTTCCGGATTGGGGTTCAAACAGACGTAACATAAGATTGAGTAAACTACTTTTACCACTCCCTGAAAAGCCAACCAGTCCGACTTTTTCTCCAGATTTAATCGATATATTAAGGTTCTGGAAAACCGGCTTTCCTGTTACGTAACTAAAGTCAACTTTATGGAATTTGATGGCGCCTGATTTAACTATTAAATTCTTTGCATTAACCGGATCCAGAATTTCATGAGGCTGTATGATTTGACTTACTCCGTCATTGATATTTCCGGTATATTCAAAAAACTCAAGAAAGCGACGACTCAATCCTCGTGCTTGTTCGATCAACATTAATGACAGGCTTGCTGCCATGGCAAACTCACCAACGCTCATAGCATTGGCACTCCATATTTTAAGCGCGTAGCCTATAACTCCGAGCATCAGTATCATTGCCGCAATAAACTGAAACCAGCGTATGCGCTCCATAAACCAAAAGGTCTGCCGGGCAATTTTGACTTCTTTATTCAGAAAGCCATCCAGATAAGTTCGCTCATATTCACGCCGGGCAAACAGTTTTGCGTTCATGATATTAGTTACAGAATCAACGATCTTGCCATTCACCAGACTTCTCGCCGCGGCGTATTTTTGAGCATATTTTCGACAACGTAAAGCCAGTAAAAAAGAAATCAGCACATACACAGTAATCCACAAGCCTAAAGTTAAGGCGAGTTCAAGATTAACGCCAATCAGTAAAATCAGGGAGACACTGAAAGCAATGATCAGCGGCCAAAAATCAAATAATACGGTCCAGATTACATTGGCAACACCTAGCGATACTTCACTGATTCGATTAGCCAAAGAACCTGCGAAATGGCTTAGAAAATAGCGCTGAGAATGTTGCTGTAAATAGGCAAATAATTCACGACGCACGCGCAGGCGCAATGCCGGTCCAAGCATTATCAAAATGGATCCGCTTGCTCGTGAAAATAGTACGATACCAAGATTTAATAAGCCAAATAACCAAAGGGGTGATTCTACCTTGGTCCATACGTCCATTTTGAGCGTATGAGCAAGGGTAACAGCATCCATAATCTGTTTTATTGCATAGGGAAGCAATATGGAACAAGCCGCTTGCCCCGCCTCAAGTGCAGCCATCAGTAATAAACTCCACAGGTAAGCTGTAACATAGCGATAACAAAATGCGAAGGATGTTGCTGGCAAAAGTAGGTCTTCAGTGTCTTCTTTGTGTGTAGGGTCCACGTTGAATATAATATCGACTAAAATGTATGCTTATAAATCAGCATGCAGCTAACTGAATTTAAAGACTCTAGTAAAATATAGGGCGTAAAAAAGCCTCGGCTATTTTCTGCGGCGGCAATAGCTAAAGCCATTGCATTCATTAATATTTTTGAGCCATACTGGATATTACAGCAGTCCAGGTTTTAGCGATATTCTCAAGGTTATAGCCACCGCCGCCCATCGCAATAAACCTGCCGTGACATAGTTGTTTGGCTAATATACAAAGTCTTTCAGTTGCATAGGCATGTGCTTTTTCACTGTATTCCATATGTGTAATAGGGTCGCCTTTTATGCTATCGGCCCCGCATTGCAAGAGAATAAAATCGGCACCGTGCTTTATCAGGAATTCTTCTACAGATTTCCATGCTTGCATAAAAGTCTCGTCATTTGAGTGAGGAGGCATCGGAATATTGAGTTTTGTGCCCACTGCCATGTCTTTACCAGTTTCCGATTCTGCTCCTGTGCCCGGGTATAAAAAATGGCCATCTTCATGTAGGTCAGCAAAGATAAGTTCAGGATCATCTTCAAAACTATAAAACACACCATCGCCATGATGGGCATCAATATCAACATAGGCAATACGTTGAATATTGTGATTGTTACGTAGATATTCGATGGCCACACCACAATCGTTAAATACACAGAAGCCTGCTGCTATGTGGCGACGTGCATGATGTAACCCGGCTATTGGAATAAAAGCGTGTTGGTATTCATTGCAGATAATGCGATCTATCGCATCACAGACGGTACCCACCACGGACGAGGCTGCTTCATACATGCCAATAAATGCGGGAGTGTCTCCCTGGTCTAGATAGCCGATACCTAGTCTGGATTGCTGTTTTACCTGCTCGACATAATCGTGTGTGTGAAATAATTCCAGAATACTTTGTGTTACCGTTTTTGGCGGCAGTATGTCGACTTTTTCTTGTAGGGATTGTTGGTAGAATTCTTGTTCAAATACTTGGTGTCGCAGTGGGCCAAAAGGATGGTTATCAGCAAAGCTATAACGGGCCAAATCATCGCCAAGATATACACAGGAGGTGTGTTGACTCATTTGAGTAATACTCTCTTATAAGAGAGGCTGCTATTCGTCCACATTACTAAACTCAGGCACTAATTGTTTTAATTGCTCTTGTATGTTTGCAGCATTGCGATTTTTGCATGCCTCGAGTAAGTTTTCCATTTGTTGCTCCCATACATCCTGTTCATAGCGTCGGGCTTTTGCTAAGAAGAGTTTTTCAAATCCGGTGCCTAATAATTGCTCTTGTTCATGAAATAATTCTTCATGTAATTTCTCACCTGCGCGCAGGCCGATATATTCAATCTTAATATCTGAGCCTACGCTTAAGCCACTTAGTTGAATCATTTGTTCAGCAAGGTAACTAATTTTTATTGCCTTACCCATATCTAGTACATAGATTTCACCACCGGTTCCGACTGCTTCTGCGTTCATAATAAGTCGACAGGCTTCGGGTATGGTCATAAAAAAACGAGTTACATCGGGATGTGTAACGGTAACAGGTCCTCCGGTTTTAATTTGTTCTCTAAACAAGGGCACTACACTGCCTGCCGAATCCAGCACGTTACCAAAGCGGACAGTAATAAATGATGTGTGTTCCGCCAGGGTATTTAGATTTTGACATAAAATTTCTGCCGCACGTTTAGTTGCACCCATAATATTGCTAGGATTTACTGCTTTATCGGTAGATATTAAAACAAAGCGTTCAACATTTTCAGCGAGGGCTACTTCAGCGACATTTTTTGTGCCTATTAAATTATTAGTCACGGCTGCTAAAACCTGTCTTTCTAATAAAGGCACATGTTTATATGCTGCAGCATGAAAAATTACTTCAGGTTTTTCATTGCGAATAAGTTCTTCTACAGCAGTTCGATCAACCACATCACCTAAAATTGCCCTTAGCTTTAAATCAGGAAAGTTTCTTTTTAATCTTGACTGGATTTGATACAGGTTAAATTCAGAATGTTCATAAATAATTAATGATTCTGGCGACACCCGGGCAAGTTGACAACAAAGCTCAGAACCTATTGAGCCTCCTCCTCCGGTAATTAAGATTCTTTTGCCCGATAGACTTGATTTAATTTGCGTCCAGTTCAGATTGACAGGTTCACGCCCTAAAATATCATCAATGGCAACATCTCTTAAATTTCCTTTAGAAACAGTATTAGAGAGTAATTCTTTAACAGAGGGTAGGGTTTTGAAGGGAACCTGAGCTCGTTCACAAGCCTCAACAATGTCACGCATTTCTATTTCAGATGCAGACGGGATGGCGATAAGAATAATATCGGCATTTAGTTTTGCTGTATAATCAGCTATTAAATTGGTATCGAAAAGAACCTGTAAACCTCGTATTGACCGCCCTTTTTTTCTTTTATCATCATCCACAAAGGCGATAGGTAGTAAAGAGGCCTCGTCCTGTAATAAGTCTCTAGCCAGCATTTCTCCAGCGGCACCGGCACCTATGATTAGCGCACGCTGAGCCGTAGATTCGTGCTTTACCCCGTCTTTATAGTAGCGGTAAAACAAGCGGGGAATGCTTAATAATAGTAATAAAAAACTAGTATAGAGTGGTAGTACTGAGCGTGGCATAAAAGCCAGTCGGTTATAAACGAATAGACTCCCGGCAATAAATAAAACGCCGAAAAAGACAGCCTTAAAAATTCTGATTAAATCGGGTAATGAAGAAAAGCGCCAGACACCTTTATATAAACCAAAATACCAGAAAATGATCGATTGACTAATAATGACATAGGGTAAATAAACTAAAGCATTGTTAAGGTAATCACTGGGTATAATTTCTAAATCAAAACGAAACCAGAAAGCAAGTAGCCAGGCGCATGCCACCATAAAAGCATCATGGATTGCGATGGTTAAGCGTGATCTAAATGCAAAGTAACTATTGAACACTAATGGCCTCGGTAGTTTTAACAGGTTTATTTGTTTTTGAGTTGTCAACGATCTACTGTTAGCGACTTCTAGGAAATATGTAGTAAAAAAAAGTTACAACCTATTATCTATATTGGCATTGAAAGTATAGATAATCAATACAATTTGATTAGCTACATGAAGTCAAGATACACGTGCAAATCCAGTAATCATGTCAGTTTGCGTTCAGTTTGTTTAAAAACAGCGCATTAGCTGTTGGGTAATTTAACCCAATGCGCGGGCTATTATCAAGGCGGTGGATGATGAGCTCAAATGACTCGTAAGTCATATCATTATTACATTTTTTAGAATTGAATAAAAAAGGCAACAGACCTAAAGGTGTGACCTATGACTGAAAGTTCCATTGAATATTTAGTTGTCCTTCAAACGTAACGGTAAGCAATGCGCTGATTTGTCACTTTAACATGTTGACACAGGTGCAGCTAAACGTCACCCACTAATAAATTAGCATAACTGTTGACTGAATCATTCAAGCTGGGGATCATTTAAAGTGCCATTAACCGTCTGCAGTTTGATTCATTATTTTTTAATATGGTTTGATAATGTGTCGTTAAGTTCGCAAAAATAACTTGCTCAGCAACTGCATCTATAATAAGCAGCGCATAAAAATCTTATTTAAGGTATTATAGTGCATAAAATATTTTAATATCTGGTAGCTTTTTTATATGCTGCCCAGCACAGTCATCGTATACCACAATAGAGCCGAATAAACTCTATTGACGCAAACACTCTAGTAGGAACGCTTAATGACCTCCGAAGTATCATCACTTCCAAAATTTTCCGATTTAAAACTTATTGAACCGCTATATAAAGCTCTGAATGAAGTTGGCTATGAAACCCCTTCACCAATTCAGGCACTGACAATTCCACTAATTCTGGAAGGCAGGGATGTGCTCGGACAGGCACAGACAGGAACCGGCAAAACTGCCGCGTTTGCCTTGCCTTTATTATCTAAATTAGATATCAAGCAAAAAGATCCTCAAGTTCTGGTTTTAGCGCCTACGCGCGAATTAGCGATACAAGTTGCTGAGGCGTTTCAAAAATACGCTAAATTTATTAAAGATTTTCATGTGGCACCGATTTACGGAGGGCAAGACTATTCTGGGCAATTGCGTATGCTAAGGCGCGGTGCACATGTTGTTGTCGGTACTCCAGGGCGTGTTATGGATCATATGCGCAAAGGAACTTTAAAGCTAGATAGCTTAACATGCCTGGTATTAGATGAAGCAGATGAAATGCTACGCATGGGCTTTATCGATGATGTCGAATGGGTATTAGAGCAATTACCAAAACAACGTCAAATCGCCTTGTTTTCTGCAACAATGCCAACGGCTATTCGTCGTATTGCAGATAACTATTTACGTAACCCTGAACACGTTACTATTAAAGTTAAAACCACGACAGCCGAAACCATTCGTCAGCGATACTGGACAGTCAGTGGGATGCATAAGCTGGATGCACTAACACGCATTTTAGAGGCAGAAACTTTTGATGGCATGATCATTTTTGTGCGTACTAAAAACTCAACCGTTGAATTAGCCGAAAAATTAGAGGCGCGCGGTTTTTCAGCAGCAGCGATTAATGGTGATCTAGCACAAAATCAACGTGAAAAAACCATCGAAAAATTAAAAAATGGCAAACTGGATATTCTGGTTGCTACCGATGTTGCTGCGCGCGGCCTGGATGTACAGCGTATCAGCCATGTCATTAACTATGATATACCTTACGATACCGAAGCTTATGTGCATCGTATTGGTCGTACAGGACGTGCAGGCAGAACAGGAGATGCAATTTTATTTGTTGCACCCCGTGAAAAGCGCATGTTGGGCGCAATTGAACGCGCAACCAGACAGCGTATCGAACTGATGGAAATGCCTTCCACGGAAATGATTAACGATAAGCGAGTTAATCGCTTTAAACAACAAATTACTGATACTTTAGCAACAGAAGAGTTAGAGTTTTACAATAAAATCATTGAACAATATGAAACAGAACACGATGTTCCAGCCAATGAGATTGCTGCTGCCTTAGCGAAACTGGTACAAGGTGATGAACCTTTATTATTGAAAAAACCTGCTAAAACGAAAGAGCGTTCAGATGCTGGTCGTGATCGTGATCGTGATCGTGGTCGCGATGGTGATGGTGATAGAGCTTCAATGAAGCGTAAAGGAAGCGCTGCAGTACAAGGTAGTATGCAACGTTACCGTATAGAAGTGGGTAAAGACCATGGCGCAAAGCCAGGTAATATAGTCGGTGCGATTGCCAATGAAGCCGGGCTAAATGGTAAAGAAATCGGACAGATTGATATGCACGGTGAATTTAGTATTGTCGATTTGCCGAAAGGGATGCCTGATGAAGTTTTTAACGGTCTGAAGGCAACTCGTGTTGCCGGACAAAAACTGAATATTGCGCCTGTTAAGGATGATGAAGTCCCTAGACAAAATAAAGACGCGCGTAGAAGTGGAGAAAAAACGGATAAAAAGCCTCGTAGAAATCCGCGCAAAAGTAAATCTTCTTAACTAAAGTAAGACCAATCTCGAAATATTCATGAGTTTACTGCGTAGAACGGACTTAGTTCGCTCTACGTGAGCATGGATTTCCTGCTTTGAGCATCTACAAAACCAGAAAGCACAGTATTAACATAGAGAAACCCCATGTTTTCCCTGGATAATATACCCTCCCAGCTACACGATACTGCGCATATGCATATCGAGCATTTCACTGACTCACTGGCACGACTAGAGCAGCCCTTGCCTGAAAACCTGCAATTCATCAGCACGCTGCCAAAAGTTTTTTGTTGCAGTGAATTTGTTGCCCTGACTTGTACGCGTCAGCCTCAATTCATACTGGATTTAATTAACAGCGGTGATTTATTTTCTGCTCATGTAAGTGACAGCTATAAAAGTCAACTCAGCAAATACACTTTTCAAAATGATGGCGAACTGATGAAAATCCTGCGTCAGTTCCGTAATACACAGATGCTACGGATTGCCTGGCGTGATTTAGCTGGCTGGTCTGAGCTTGATGAAACTCTAAGTGATTTAACCGCATTGGCTGAAAGTTGTATTCAATTTACTCTGGACTACTTATATCAGCAAGCTTGCAATAGACGCGGTATTCCCGTTACATCTAATGGCACAGAACAAGGTCTAGTCATTTTAGGGATGGGTAAATTAGGCGCATGGGAACTTAACTATTCTTCGGATATCGATTTAATTTTTGCTTATCAACAAGATGGTGTCTTAACAGACAGAAAAGAGACCAGTTACGGCGAGTTTTTTAGTCGTATTTGTCGGCAACTGGTTAAAATTCTGGATGAAATCACCGCAGATGGTTTTGTTTTTAGAACTGATATACGCCTGCGTCCTTTTGGTGATAGCGGTCCTGTCATTATGACCTTTGATGGACTGGAAAACTATTATCAGACTCAGGCTCGGGAATGGGAGCGCTATGCGATGGTTAAGGTTCGTCCGGTTGCAGGTGACACGAAGGGGGGGGAGCAGTTTATGGAGCTGATTAAGCCTTTTGTTTATCGCCGTTATCTTGATTACGGTGCGTTTGAAGAATTACGTTCGTTAAAACAACAGATTACGCAGGAACTACAACGCAAAGATCGTATGGATAATGTAAAGCTTGGTCCCGGGGGTATACGAGAAATTGAGTTTATCGGACAGGCATTTCAATTAATACGCGGTGGGCAGGATGTTGCATTACAAGAAAGGCGTATCCAGCATATTCTTGTCCTGTTAGGTGAAAAAGAATTAATTTCTGCTAAAGACAGCCAGCAATTGCTCAGTTCTTATCGTTTTTTGCGTCGCGTGGAAAATCATATTCAGGAATTTCAGGATAGACAGACTCACGATCTACCTAAATCGGAGCGTGATCAGGCCATATTAGCTTTTTCTCTAGGTTATCAAAGTTGGGAAGGCTTTAAAGCTATGCTAGACCAAGTGCGGGTGCAAGTACACAATGTTTTTAAAGAAGTCTTTTCAATGTCAGAGTCTGCTGCACAGATGCCCTCCACCAGCACAGAAATATGGATGGGGCTAGCCCATGAAGAGAGTTCCCTGAAGGGATTAGCGCAGCTAGGCTACCTTAAGCCGGAACAAATTTACAGTTTACTCAATCAGTTTAAAAATACCTCTGCGATTAAGCGCTTAACCAGTAAAGGTGCGAGTAATCTGGATAAATTAGTACCGAAAATGATTGATATGCTCGCTAAAGAAAAAAATGCCTATGTCACGCTACAGCGCTTATCGGCTTTATTTGAAAATCTGGCGGGACGTAATGTTTATTTGGCCTTGTTAGCTGAGAATGAAAAGGCCCTGCAGCAATTGATTACTCTGACCGCAGCCAGTTCCTGGATTAGTGAGTATTTATCTACCTATCCGGCATTATTTGATGAACTACTGGATACACGTTCATTATATGACCCTTTGGACAAAGTAGCTTTGCAAAAGCAATTAGCGCAATTACTTGAAAATATCGATTTTGCTGATACCGAGCAGCTGATGATAGCTTTACGCAAATTCAAGCATATCAATGTGCTGCGTATCGCGGCGGCGGATATTATGGGGGCTGTGCCGCTCATGGTCGTTAGTGATTATTTAAGTTATATCGCTGAAGTTATTTTAGAACAGGCAGTAGGAATTGCCTGGCATATTCTGGCTGAAAAACATGGCATACCGCCTGATACCAGTGAAGAAACAATGCGTTTCGGGGTCTTGGGTTTAGGTAAATTAGGCGGCATAGAGTTAAGTTATAGCTCTGATCTGGATTTAATTTTTATTTACGATTACCCCGATAATTATGCTTTAACCGATGGGGGCAAGCCAATCACCAGTACTCAGTTCTATGCAACGCTAGGGCAACGTACTCGGAATCTGCTTAATACGCAAATGTTATCGGGCATGGCGTATGAGATAGATATGCGTTTACGTCCAAACGGTGATTCTGGCTTATTGGTCTCTGATTTAAATAGTTATGAAAAGTACCTGAAAGATCAGGCATGGACCTGGGAGCATCAAGCACTGGTCCGCGGAAGGTATATTACTGGTGACAAAGAAACGCAGGCTAAATACGAAGCAATTCGTCATAGAATTTTATGTTTAACACGAAATGAGGCGGATTTAAAACAGGAAGTTCGAGAAATGCGCGAGAAAATGCGTGAAACACTGAATAAAAGTGATAAACAAAGCTTTAATTTAAAACAAGGTATAGGCGGTATTACCGATATAGAATTTATCGTACAGTTTTGCGTGTTAGCCTGGGCGGAAAAAAATCCCAGCTTAACAACCTATACTGATAATATGCGTATATTAGATTCACTCGCTGAACAGGAATTGCTGAGCCAGGAATATGTCAGCACTTTAAAGCAAGCCTATTGTATTTTTCGTGATCGCGGACATAAAGAAGCCCTGCAAGGAAAAAAAGCCATAGTCGAACAAGGAGAGTTAGTTGAAATACGTCAGCAGGTTGCTGGTATTTGGCAAGCAGTGATGGCCTAGCTATTTTATATAATATTTTTCTGGAAAAAAACAGTACGGCCACCTGAAAAATGGGGGAGTAAACTTTAAGCTACACAACTTGCTACCTTTGTAGACTAAAGCCTGCTGCTCAGAATTTTTGAAGACTGCTAATCATCTATGTTATAAATATTGCTATTGAATGATTGAAACAATCTATATAGAAGAAAATATCCTGCAACACCCTCGTGTATTAGATATCTGTGCACGCTTTCCTAAAGCTAGAAAAATTACTTGCGGGCGGTATGGTGAAGTATTTAACCCTAAAGCACAGAATTTTCGCATACAAAAACAACAACCTGCCTTAATTCTTGCTGAAAAGTACCGTGGATTTATGCTCAAAGCGCCTCCCAATTATGGCATTGGAGCTAAACATAATTACTATTTTTCGCATATGCTGAATTGCCTGTATGACTGTCGATACTGCTTTCTGCAAGGTATGTACCAATCAGCGAATTATGTATTATTTGTAAACTACGAAGATTATTTTGTCGATATACAACGACTCTGTGCAGAAACACCTGATCAGGCAGTCCACTTTTTTTCGGGGTATGATTGTGACAGTCTGGCTTTAGAGCCCGTCACTGATTTTGCCCAGGAATTTTTGCCTGTTATCCGTGCTATTCCAAATGCCTGGATGGAACTGCGCACAAAAAGTACGCAAGTGCGTCATCTTCTGAATACTCCTGCATTTGAACGCTGCATTGTTGCTTTTAGTTTTACCCCGGATGAAATTGCCCGCGCATTAGAACATAAAGCCCCTGCTATTTCCAAACGCCTGGATGCGCTGAATAAATTACAAGAACATGGCTGGCCGATTGGTCTCCGGTTTGACCCCATTATTTATGAAGACGACTACCAGCTGCATTACCAAAACCTATTTAAAACAGTCTTTGCTAAAATCAACCCCGATACATTGCATTCAGTTAGCTTAGGCGTATTTCGCCTGCCCGATAAGTACTATAAAAAAATACATAAACTGTATCCAGAGGAAAAACTCTTTGCCAGTCCACTGGAGTCGAAGCAAGGAATGATGTCTTATAAAACAGCACTGGAAGATGAAATGATGACTTTTTGCGCGACTGAACTTATGCGTTATATACCCGAAGAGAAATTTTTCCCATGCAGCATGTAAAACGTACTATTTTAGTTACAGGTGCTAGCTCAGGAATAGGGCGAGCCAGTGCAGTTAGCCTCTTAAATCAAGGGCATGAGGTGATTGGTATATCCCGAAATTGTCAGCAATTTACTTACACTCATCCACAATTTAATAGCGTAGAAATTGATTTAAGTGATTTAACTACTTTACCCAACCATCTGAAGCAACTACTTAAACAGTATCCTGCTATCGATAGTATTGTATTCAGTGCCGGTAGAGGTCAGTTTAGCAGTCTGGAAGAATTTTCCTTTATCCAGATACAGGAATTAATGAATTTAAACTTTATTAGTCAAAGTTTTCTTGCCAAAGGCTTTTTGCCAGCTTTAAAAAGAAAACCCTTAGCCGATTTGATTTTCATCGGCTCGGAAGCCGCATTAACAGGGAGGCGCAAAGGCTCTATTTATTGTGCCAGCAAATTTGCCTTGCGTGGATTTAGTCAGGCACTCAGGGATGAATGTGCAAAAAGTAGTGTGCGCGTATCCTTAATCAATCCGGGTATGGTTAAAACTGACTTTTTCCAGTCCTTGAGTTTTGAACCAGGAACGCATCAAAGTCAGCACCTATATGCAGAGGATGTTGCTAACGCAGTTAATTATATTATCAATGCTCGGGTAGGAATTATTATTGATGAAATAAACCTCAACCCGGCAAATAATGTAATTCAGTTCAAAAATAATGCTTGATTTTTAAAAAAATACACCCTGCGACAATTTGTCACATTTTCATTTGCATTTAATTTAGATATGATATATGCAACTCTTAAATGCACTCCCAAACGAGATTAGAGTTTACCCTCCTCTTCAAATGCGACTTAACTCAGTTAAGACGCATTTTTTTTGCCTGAAATTCTATGCTTAAGGTATGTAATTTTAGATTGCAATAATTCCTCCAGCTTTTATAAAGCATCACTCTTGTCTTTAAACTCACATAAATCCTCAATTACACAGCTTGCGCACCGAGGCTTTCGCGCAATACAGGTATAACGCCCATGTAGAATTAACAAATGATGAGCATCCAGTTTGTATTGTTTTGGTACATGTTTATCTAGTTTAGCTTCTACTTCTAAAACATTTTTTCCCTTGGCGATGCCGGTACGATTGCATACCCGGAAAATATGCGTATCTACTGCCATAACAGGCTGACCAAAAGCAGTATTTAAAATAACATTGGCAGTCTTGCGCCCTACACCGGCTAAGGATTCCAGTTCCTCGCGTGTTTGTGGCACTTTTCCCTGAAAATCATCAAGCAGTTTACGGCACAGTTTAATGATATTAGCTCCCTTACTATTATATAAACCGATGGTTTTGATATACTCCTTTAAACCTTCTTCACCCAGATCAAGAATAGCTTGCGGTGTATTGGCAACGGGAAATAACTTTGCAGTCGCTTTGTTTACTCCTTTATCAGTCGCTTGCGCAGACAAAACTACAGCAATTAGTAATTCAAAGGTGCTGTTATAGTTCAGTTCGGTAACAGGGTCTGGAATAGCTTTAGCCAGTCGAGAAAATATCTCCAGGCGTTTTTCTTTGTTCATCGGTAGGTGTTACGATCCGGTTCTGAGATTGAAATATAAATAGTGTGGGATACTTGTTTGCAATTCTAACATTTTCTCTAACAACATATCTGCTACCTAGATAGCTTGAAAACACCATTAGTTTAGCGCAAACTTTAGCAAATATAGTCAAATTGAAAATCTCCAAACAGCGCAGCTACTGTCTTTTATCAGTGAGGACATGCTGGTAAATTGTTTCTTGAAGAAGATTAATAAGTATTACCTGATTTATTTAAACCTACCAGTTACTTTCAGAGTTTATATACTTATTATATTATACGGATTCAGATATAAGGACTACAGGCGACTACATTACGTATAAGAGGTTTTTTGAAAGAGGGATAGGCTTTAGACTACATTTTTAGGTTCGTGTTATCTGTATAATTTATACACAGGTACTTAAAAACTGCCAAATACTTGCTCGTCAATTTCCTTGCGTAAGTAATCCAGTACTACTTTTCCTGAGGTCGATGATAGCTCCGTTAAATCTGGTGGCTTATACGGAATTAAAATGGCTCTTTTGTTTAATAAGCTTTTTAGCTGCAATTTTTCATTGCTACTAAAGTGCCGTTGAGCGACAATTTCAGCAAAGTAATTTGTTTCGTGAACTTTATCCAGTGCAGCTAATTGACTCAGTTGCTGAACATATTCCTGGATGATTGGTAATGCACCTTTTATCCAGAGACTAACTTGACCAGCTTTGATTAGCTCACTGGAATTGTCTTTATTGTCGGAAATAATTTTTATACACTGGATTAATTCACTAGAGCTTAAGCGAATAGCCGTTTCATAAAATGCAGAGGATTCCATTTCATACAACGATGCGGTGGGGTAATCTAGCTGTGCTTTAGCAACAGTAGTAATAGTGTCTGTTGAACACGGTGGGGAGGTGACTAATTGTGGGTAATAACAACGGCCACTGTCATAGTCGACAATTTTTTCAGCACAAAAAATGCGCGCTAATGCATAGTGACTATGCCCTGCTATGCCAATATTAAGTAGTACAGGCAAAGTAGGGCTAGGAAATAAAGCCAGGCTATAGGCAACGCCCGCCGCCATCGCTGATTTACCGACACCAGTCACCGTTAGCGTGATATGGGCATTTCGATAAATCGTAAAGGCATGGATAGAAATCTCTTTTTTTAATTTATAATGTTCGATTAACGGTTTTGCTTCACAAGGCAAGGCAACAAATAAATAGCAAAAAGAATCAGACATAAAGTGGCAGGGCGACTAGATAAAACCATGTTTGGTAATGGCGACAGATAAAATATACCCAAAACAGGCCAGGGCTGCTACAAAAGCTCCCCAGCGTTTAATGCCAGTGCTCCGCATCGCTATTACACCAAAACCAATATATATTAGCAACATAATAAACTTGGTGACAATCCAGCCGAATTCACCGGCCAGCCAATTACCTTGAAAGATTAACGCGACACCACTGAGCAATAAAATTGTATCAATTACATGCGGAGCAATTTTGGCTATTTTGGGTTGCATCCAGGCGGGTTTAAATTGTACCAGCATGATACGCGCGATAAAGCCGCTAACCGACAGTAAGATAAATAGCATGTGTATAGATTTAAGCATGGGTTTTCCTTAGAAAAAAGTAAGGCCAGGTACAGTTATACAGTTGTGTACCTGGCAATGAACAAGGGATATTTGACTAGCAACTTAAAACAGCGCACAAGAATGAACTATTATATTTTTAGCTGCCTATATACTCCGCTTTAAGCTACTAGCTGGTTTAACTGAATTTCTTATATAACCAGTCAAAACCATTTTTTATCATTGCAAAGAGTTTAGGGAAAAATTCTGATCTTATAAATCTTCCTATAAAAGCCAGGCTATTTAAACAAAATCCAGTGATGACTTTTATTGACCGCTGACAAGGTGAACCAGGTTCACAAAACCATGGATTGTTGATAAACCACATTTCTTTCATTGAGACTATCCACATAAAAGCGAATGAAGCCCCCATACCAGCACCAGCAACGATAATTAATGAAGCAAACATCGGCGATAGCTTGGTTAACCACCAGGATAAAATATCAATAATCAGAAACGCATAAGGCATGCCAATAGCGATACTTTTATACTTGCTCGAAGCCGTTGTTGAGAAACTAAAAATCAGCCCGACAAACATAAAAATAAAGCTGATACCAAATAAATGAATATGCGAAACCCGAGTTAATGAAGAGAATGTTGCGCCTTCATCCTGTTTTGCGAGTTCTTTGATATTTTCAAATTTAGTAAAATCAGGAATGCCTGATGCGCCTTCGTTATGACACATTTGACATTTAGCTTCGATAATTTTCTGAGGTTTTAGATTGGTAAATTCCTTTTCTTCTGCACCATCCCGAATCCATTGCATAAGGGTAAAGTTTTCCTGCTCTGTGGCCTTGTCTTTCATGGAGCCATTAAGCTTTTTTTCTAAAACAGTTCCCGAGCGGTTGCCATAATAGCTGTAAACAATATCATCAATTGATAAACCAAATTTACCATCGGCCATGCCGTGGGTGAAGAGAATTTGAATTAAGGCGAAAAGATAACCAATTGCAACGGTGGTTAAGTAGCCAGTAAACAAAATTTTTACCGGCGTATCCAGTTCGCTTAATGTGATTTTTAAGTCTTTAGTCATAGTAAGGGGGGGGGGGAGAATATTAGGAAAAGCTATTTTATATGATATATGGTTTTTCGGGAAACCTGATTGGCGTAAGTTGGTTTATTTTTTACCATGTCGAACAATACGATAAGCGATATCGCAATAATGACGATATAATATCGTTAAATAACAAGTAATATTTTTATACGCATACAGGTAATAACACAAATGACAACAATGGACGATAGAGACGGCAAAATCTGGCTAGATGGCAAATGGGTAGAATGGCGCGATGCAAAAGTACATGTGCTGACTCATACTCTACATTATGGTGCAGGCGTATTTGAAGGCTTAAGAGCCTACCATACCGATCAGGGGCCAGCTATTTTTAAATTAGCCGAACATACCGATCGTTTATACCGTTCAGCACATATCTTGAATATGAAAATTCCATTTTCTAAACAAGAGATTAATCAAGCGCACATTGGCGCGATTAGTAAAAACAATCTGGATAGCGCCTATATTCGTTCCATGTGTTTTTATGGTTCTGAAGGCATGGGTTTGCGTGCTGATAATCTTAAAGTACATGTTATGGTTGCAGCATGGGAATGGGGGGCTTATTTAGGCGCTGAAAGTATGGAGAAAGGTATCCGCATACGGACTTCTTCTTATACGCGTAACCATGTTAATAGCACCATGTGCAAAGCCAAGGCAAATGGAAATTACATTAACTCTATTCTAGCTCTGCAAGAAGCTTTAAGTAGCGGGTACGATGAAGCATTACTGCTGGATCATGAAGGTTTTGTTGCCGAAGGTAGTGGTGAGAACATATTTATAGTGCGTAACGGTATGCTCTTTACACCAGAAACCACCTCTGCGTTAGAAGGAATCACACGCGAGACAATCTTAACCATTGCCAAAGAGCAAGGCCTGGAAGTTAAAGAAAAACGTATTACCCGTGATGAAGTTTATGTAGCGGATGAAGCTTTTTTTACTGGCTCCGCGGCCGAAGTGACACCGATCCGGGAATACGATAATAGACAAATCGGCTCGGGTATTCGAGGACCTATTACCGAAAAAATTCAGAGTTTATATTTTGACTATGTGCATGGTCGTAAATCTGATCATAGTGAATGGTTAGCGCGAGTAAAGTAACAGAAGATATAAATTTTTTGTGCCTAT
This sequence comes from uncultured Methylomonas sp., assembly GCA_964459125.1. Taxonomy (GTDB): domain Bacteria; phylum Pseudomonadota; class Gammaproteobacteria; order Methylococcales; family Methylomonadaceae; genus Methyloprofundus. Next base: position 18,577 of record CAYWLM010000013.1, read on the forward strand.
TGTTAACGATAGGCACATGATAACGTTAATGGTGTGCAATTTTTGGGAATATGTGCTGAATGTCTTGAATGGTATGCGATGTCCACAGTCCATGAATAAAAACCATGCTGTAATAAATCCGCAATAGCAGATGAATTCAGCATAGTTAAAGCTGCAACATACAGAAATACTGAAAATGCCAGTCCCAAAAATTTTTTAGAATTATATAAATATAGTTCTCATCCCTACTCCTTAACCTTATTTTCAATACTACTAATCATTCCTGCAATAATGACTACCATGATTGCAAAAAATAAAATCATCACATGATGACCAAAAGAATAATTTGTTAGCCCAAAAATAAAATAAGCCCCTACTGTCAATAGGCCTAAGAAGCTTAAGTATGTCGTATTATTGGTATGCCTTGCCATAAGTGAGCTATAAAAAAAATAACTACTCCCCACATATAAAGCTAGATACGCTATCAAGCCAAATATTCCAGTGGTAACGAGGATCTGCAAAGGTTCATTGTGTACATGACCATACAATTCTATGTTCTTTACTTCTCCAGCATCTATCTTGTCTTTTAAAGTTTGCTTGAATTGTCCTGAGCCTACACCCAATAAAGGATGTTCCATGACCATTATTCCTGCGGCTTTCCAGAGTTCCAGGCGTGTACCTGTAGAAGATTTAGTTGCATTATTTGATTTGTTGTTGGAAAAATAGGCTTCAGTATTGTTATAGGCTAAATCTATACGTGTATTAACATAACTATTTGAATAATAAATAAGCAGCATGCCCAATATTAGACTTAGAGCACTGAATATTTTAAGATTTTGTTTGCCTGGAAAATAAAGTATAAATAAACTCAGAAAAAAGGGTATGGCAATCCATCCTCCTCTTGCCCCTGAGATAATGGATCCGGATACTCCAAGTATAAAAGCAAGTATTGATATAACAGTATAGGTATATTTATAGGGTATTTGCTTAACTAAAATCAAGCCCGCCAGACTCATCATGCCTAATAATAGACTAATATTACCAAAATTTATTTTGATCATATGTCCAAGGGTAATATAGTCTGTTAAAGTATGAATATTCACATAATAATACTCATATAACGCAAAAACTCCCGCTCCTAGACTACCAACCAAAATACCTATTGTTAAAGGCATTACGCTGGTTTTAATTTTCCTTAATGCCAAATAAATGGGTATCACCAAAACAAAGCGCAAATAATAATCTAGATACCTTAAATTAAGATCTCTCAAAATAACATCTAAAGCAATGACTATGGGTAAAAAAAGCAAAGAAAAAATCAATATTTTTTCTTTTTTATTTAATTTAATTTTAATTTGAAAATGACATATTAGAACAGCAATGGATAATACTAATATAACTATTGCAGATATATTTACTCCATGACGGACTGTTAACACCAAGGCCGGCATTGTGAATAATGAGAGCGATAGAGATTGTGTGAAAAATTTATCCATAAGTCCTGTAATCAGTATTTTTGCTGTCATTTTTAGTTCATGCTAAGCTAAGTATATATCGTGCAACTTTTTTATACCTGAATGCATGATTTTAACTCAGGTCCAGCCTATATTATCGCTCAATTTTCTGTATGACCAAAACAACATCTAGTTTTACAATTTATAAACGCCTATTGAAATATGTAGTTCCTTATATTAGATTTTTTATCATCAGTGTTTTTGGCTTTATCATTGTAGCAGTTGCCCAGCCTTTGTTTGCCGAGTTGGTCAAATTTATAATTGAAACCATAGAACATGGTAATAAGGCAGATAACAAATATCTGCCGGCTTTAATTATTGCATTGGTTGTGTTTAGAAGCATTGGTACCTTTTTTGGCAATTATTTTCTAGCTAAAGTCTCGGTTAATGTTGTGCACAAACTACGGCAAGAAATTTTTAATCACTATACCAATCTCTCTACAGAGTATTTTGACGCGCAAAATAGCGGTCATTTGATTTCTTTGATTACTTATAACGTCGCCCAAGTCACTAACGCAACAACTGATTCGGTTAAAACATTTGTCAGAGAAGGCCTGACAGCTATTGGCTTAATTGCCTATTTACTGTGGCTTAATTGGCAATTAACGCTGATATTTTTTGTTATCACTCCTTTTATTGCCATTATCGTCACGGTTGTTAGTAAAAGGCTCAGGTCTCTTAGTAAAAACGTGCAGGATTCTATGGGGGATATGACCCATATCACCTCTGAAATGGTAGTAGGCAACCGCGTCGTGAAATGTTTTGGCGGCTCTGCTTATGAAATTAAACGCTTTAAAGAAAGTAGCTTATTTAACAAGCAGCAGTCGCAAAAAGTAGCTTTGGTTTCAGCCATTCAAAATCCCGTGATGCAAATATTAATTTCATTTGCACTATCCGGCTTACTATATTTAGCGCTGACAATGATGGATACAGCAAGCACAGGTGATTTTGTTGCATATTTATTAGCCGCTTTTATGCTGCCTAAACCTATTCAATTACTAGTTCAATCGAATAATGAGATTCAGAAAGGCATTGCAGCTGCTACTGATATATTTAAGGCTTTGGATGTCGCTCCTGAACTTGATCAGGGTGCTGTCAATAAAGCTGATGGTAAAGGCATTTTGCAATTTGAGAATGTTTCATTCAGCTACGCCAGTTCGACCAAGCTCGCGCTTAAGAATATCAATATAAACATTCAATCTGGCCAAACCATCGCAATTGTGGGCGCATCTGGAAGTGGGAAAACCACTTTAACTAATTTAATTCCGCGTTTTTATGACTACTCTGCAGGACGTATTCTATTAGATGGCGTTGAAATAAAGCAATATACGTTAAACTGCCTGAGAGATCAGATTGCCTTGGTTACACAAAATATCACCTTATTTAATGATACGGTATTCAACAATATAGCTTATGGTATTTTAAGTGACATTGATGAAGTAGATGTTTTAAAGGCCGCGGATGATGCCTATGCAACCGAGTTTATAGCATCATTGGCGAATGGCATGCAAACTGAAATTGGTGAGCATGGTATCCAGTTATCAGGCGGCCAAAGGCAACGTTTAGCTATTGCCCGCGCTTTACTAAAGAATGCGCCTTTATTAATTCTGGATGAAGCCACCTCCGCCTTAGATACCCAATCAGAACGCTATATTCAAAAAGCACTGGAACATGTCATGGCACACCGGACAACTATTGTTATCGCTCATCGCTTATCTACTATTGAAAAAGCGGATGTTATCTTGGTGATGGACGCTGGCGAGATCGTAGAGCGCGGTAAGCATATAGATTTACTGGCAAAAAATGGCGTTTATACCAAGTTACATGCACTGCAATTTAGTGACAATCACTCTACTGAACAAATAGTAAAGCAATAATTGAGCTTTAAGCAGCAATTGCAACTTAAAGCAGTATAAACAGCGCCATAAACTGACTTAACTACACAGAAGTTTAGTTTCCTCTCTATATTTTTGTTCGCTTGACAGTAAAAAAATTAAGGCCTAACAGCTAATAAAAGCTTTAGGCCTTAATCTCTTATATTACTTGGAATTTACTCCTCTGTTGACGTTCCTGTTCCTTGCGCGTCTTCAGCACTTTTTATAAATTTCACTTTAAGCTTCTTAAAGGCCGACCATAAGGTAGTATCCATGACTACTTGATTCCCTATCGATACAATGACTCGGGTAAGTTCAGGTATCTTGGTTTTTGTCGAGATCATATATATGGGTTGTACATACAGAATAGAGTGATCCCCCATCGGTATAATCACCATCCGTCCTTTAGCCACAGTTGAACCATGCTGATCCCATAAGGTAAATTGCTCAGAAATGTCCGGATCCTGATCAATTAATGCTTCAACCTGTGCGGGACCATTGACTTGTACATCTTTACCAAATTTATAGATTTTTAAATAGGGCTTATAGCTGTTTTTACCACAACTATCTATATTTAAGGTGCCTGCAAGTCCAACCATGCTGAGGTTGCTGCGATTAATAGGGGTCATCGGATTAATCATTACCAACTCTTCTCTATCATTACAATGACCAAAGTCCATGGTTTGATAGTAAGGCATAATATATTGATTATTCACTTGTGCAAATTGCCAGGTTTCAGCTTGCTCATAAAACAATCCAGGCTGCCTTTGATGGTATCTGGCATACACCTTCATTTGCATATAATAGAGTTCACGTGGATAACGTAAATGCTCCTGTAATTCTACGGGCAGGCTTTCCAAACGATTAAAAACTCCGGGATAAGCTATGCGATAAGCATTAATGATTGGGTCTTGAGGGTCCGAAATATAATACTTAACAGCTCCATCATAGGCATCCACCACAATTTTTACCGAGTTGCGAATATAGTTAAAGTTCTCTGTACCGGATAAAAAATCATCTTTGGCAAATTTAGATACAGGATATTTATCCGACAAGGTATAAGCATCCTGAATCCAGTAAAAGCGATCTTTAGTGACGACTAAATAAGGATCTTTATCCAGATGTAAAAAAGGCGTAATGACGTTTATTCTTTCGACAATATTGCGTCTTAATAAAATTTTGCTTTTTTTAGAGATATTGGTCGAGAAAAAAATCTTCTCATCTTTCTTGTAGAATGCAAACAACAGTTTTCTAAACATTGAAGGAATAGGAACGCCTCCTCTACCCTGATAAGCGCCTGTTATATCCTTATCGCTACCCAATATTCCGATTACATCCAGATCATTAGGCACAATGGCATAGGTATAATCTTCCTGCCCATAATATATATCGGGTACTTTAACAGAAAAACCGACATTTGATTGCATGTTCAAATCGCGCAAATACCATATTATGGGGTTTCCCGCATCCTGCGCAGCGGGAGTGATCACAGCCCCATAGCCATGAGTATAGCGTAAGTGCTCATTCTCCCAATTCTTTGCAGCTTTCGGTATTTTATCAATATTTAGTTCACGAGCAGATAAATTCACCTGTTGCAGATGGTCATTTAAATAATATCGGTCTTCATCGACATTGTGAAAATTATAATAGGGACGTATACCTTGTAGCTGCTGATAGCCATCGATTAAAAATTCTCTGTCCCATACTGGAATATTTTCAAAATGCTTTAAAGTTCCCCATTTTTCTATGTCCTCACTAGCATCTAGATTAACTTTGTATTCAACAGTTTTGATATTATTTAAATCATATGCGGCCAAAGTAGCCTTAATATTATTCTCCATAAACTGTCCTTCAGTTAAAACCGGGTTAGGCTGAACAATAAGCGAATTAATTAAGCTGGGAATAAAGGAAACATTTTGCAAACCTAGTGCTAATAAAAAGCCACCTAGAGCAATAAAAATTGGCACCATGGTGCGGTGTTGTCTGGAAAAAACATAGATAACAACAGATATAAACATCGCCAGCACTGAAACAATACTCAGCCATATCAGCGGTAATTTATAGCGTATCTCAACAAAACCAGGCCCGAAAAATATCGGTTCATGTGAATTAATATACAGCAATGAAAAGCGATCCAGAAACAGTCCCCAAATCACAAATAACACGGTAAAAGATAATAATATTGCTAAGTGGATCTTGGCACCGAGTGGATAGTCTTTACTCTGATTAGGTACAAAAACATGCTCTAACCAGTAAATGGTAGTCATCAGAAAGATCAAAATAATAGACGTGTATAACAACTCTTGTTGAATAAGCATATACAGCGGATAAGAGAACAGGTAAAAACTCACATCCTGTCCATAAACGGGATCTACTATGCCCGACGAACTACCAAAGAAATATAATAAAGCGGTTTCCCATTGATGGTAGAAAGGAGTTGCTATGATAATTGCGAGTATAAAAGACAAAGGCGTATAGACCTTTAGTGATCCATGCATAAATATATCGGCAAAGCTCTGGTAGCGTTGTCGTTTATCGGTGCTGACCAGTATTTCATCAGGCGGGTTTAAACCCAGATATCGTGAGGCAATCCAGAAATGAAAAAAGAACATGCTGAAAAACAACATGGTTACACCACCCGAAAAGATAAATCGGTAAAGCAGTCTTAACCAGAAATAGCCTTCAAAATTAAGCGAGCGAAACCACCATAAGTCGACAAAGAAATCGACAAAGATAAAATAAAACAGAATATAGACAATGACGGCAAGCAACGTCAGCCCAATTAAAGCGGGTACCAATTTCCAGTTCCGCATGGAAGCCTCTTTGTTATGTGAGTTAAGCAATAGTTAATATTATTATAGCAAAGCCTAGCGTAAGACTCCGAGAATAGACATCGTTATCAGGGGAAAGTGTACTTTATCTTAGATGAGTTTCAGGCAACTTTAACTTCATTGTGAATAAATTATTTTACCGGCCTGAATGGTTGTCGTTACTTTTCCGCGCATATTTTTCTGCCAAAAAGGGGTGTTTTGTCCTTGGCTTTGCCATGTTTCGCCATTAATTTGCCAATCCGTATTGACATTAAAAACACAGATATCCGCGATACTACCAATAGTTAAATGTCCTGCATTAATGGCTAAAATTTTTGCTGGCGATGCTGATAAACTTGCAATACCTTGGCTTAGATCAAGAATGCCTTGCTCAACCAGTCGCAACATTAGCGGTAAAACGGTTTCCAAAGTAGCCATGCCCGGTTCGGTTTCCGGAAATGCGCCTAATTTTGCATCAATATCGTGCGGCTGATGGTCACTACAAATAGCATCAATCGTGCCATTTTGTACTCCGTTGAGTAATGCTTCTTTATCTTGCTGGCTACGTAAAGGGGGCGATACATGATAATGACTGTTATATGGCAGCATATCTGCATCTGTCAAATGCAAGTGGTGCATGGCAACATCAGCGCTGACAGGGAGCCCTAGTTGTTTTGCCTTGCCTACTATGATAACGGAACGAGCACTGCTTAAACCTCGAAAATGCACCCGGCAGCCCGTATGCTCAATAAGCTCTATACACTGCATTAAAGCAATCGTTTCTGCTGCCACGGGAATTCCCGGTAAGCCATAGCGACTCGCCATAGCCCCTTCATGCGCACAACCTTGATAGCTCAGGGACTGTTCTTGTGGACAATACATTAATAATAAATCGTGTGTTGCCGCATATTCCATCGCCCGCCGTAGTATCAATAAGTCCTGAATTGGAGCCTGTGCGTGGCCTACAGCAATACAGCCCGCTTGCTTTAAAGCATACATGCAACTCAATTCTTTGCCGGCTAATTTTTGGGTCAAAGCGGCCACAGGGTAGATATGTGCATAGGCGCACTGTTCTGCTTTATCTTTAATAAGCTCAATTACAGCAGGGGTATCAATAACAGGTTTAGTATCAGGGGGAATACATAAGCTGGTAAAACCGGCACTGGCTGCCGCATGCGTTTCCGAGTGTATGCTTGCTTTATGAATCTGGCCAGGTTCACGCAAGCGTGCACTTAGATCGATAAAGCCGGGGCAAACTATTTGCCCTTGCGCATCAATCCGGGTCTGTGCGACAAATCCTTCTGGTGCATTGCCCACAGCGACAACTTTTCCATCTTCGATATAAAGTCCAGCCTGTTCATTAACTCCATTGCTGGGATCAATAATGCGACCATTAATGATTTCAATACGCATTAATCGCCCCTCGCATTGCTCTGCATTGCCATCGACATAACGGCCATACGTACAGCTATACCATTAGTGACTTGCTGTAAAATAACAGATTGTGGACCATCGGCAACACTGGATGAAATTTCCACACCACGATTAATCGGCCCTGGATGCATAACAATCGCATCTTTATTGGCGGTTTTTAATTTATCATCCGATAGCCCAAAGCATTTAAAATATTCGCTTTCACTGGGTAATAGCGCGCTATTCATGCGCTCTTTTTGTAAGCGTAGCATAATGATCACATCGATATTCTTTAAGCCAGCCGTTAAATCATGGTAAACGGTAACCCCCAGACTCTCGACTTGTGCAGGTAATAAAGTTTTAGGTGCAATGACTCTGACTTCTTCTGCTCCAAGAATATTTAAGGCATGAATCTGAGATCTTGCCACCCGCGAGTGCAAAATATCCCCGACAATAGCTACGCGTAGTCCTGAAAATTTTTTTTTCGCACGCCGAATAGTAAACATATCCAGCATCGCCTGAGTCGGGTGCTCATGTTGGCCATCACCGGCATTAATAACGCTAATATGTGGCGCTGCATGTTCAGCGATAAAGTGGGCTGCTCCGCTCAGCGAATGGCGCACGACAAACATATCGACCTGCATCGCTTCCAGATTACGAATGGTGTCTAACAAGCTTTCGCCTTTAGATGTAGCAGACGTTGCAATATTCATACTCAAAATATCCGCAGAAAGCCGTATTGCTGCAAGCTCAAACGTCGCACGAGTACGAGTACTGTTCTCAAAGAATAAATTAACTATAGTCTTGCCACGTAATAAAGGGAATTTTTTTACCTGTTGTTCAGACATATCAGCAAACGATTCGGCAGTATCCAGAATTTCCGTTAATAAGCTTTTCTGCAGACCTTCAATACTTAAGAAATGTTGTAATTTCCCTAGGGAATTTAACTGTAAGTTCTTATTAGTAAGCATTATCCTTCCTATGCAACTGACTGAAAGTTAATATCCAGTGGTTCTGGTCCAGTTAACTTAATGCGTTGCCCAACTGCCAGATTTATCTCGGCACCAATACAATCAGGACGTATGGGGACCTGTCGGCCATTGCGTTCAATTAATACGCCTAAAATAACCTGCCTGGGTCGTCCGTAGTCAAAAATTTCATTGAGTGCCGCACGAATGGTGCGCCCAGTATAAAAAACATCATCAATTAAAATAATATCGCGTCCCTCAACGGTTAAGGGTAATTTACTTTGCTTTACTTTAGGATTTACACCAATTTGTGAAAAATCATCCCGGTAAAAAGAAATATCCAGTAAACCCAAAGGTTCTTTGACCTTAAGCCATTCGTGTATTTTTGCAGCGACCCAGACCCCCCCAGTGTGAATACCAATTACAATAGGATCTATGACTTGTCTTTGTTCCATCGCTTGAGTGATCGATGCCTCTAATTGATTCAGTAAAACAGGAATTTTTATATGCTCAATTGTCATTATTATTGTTGATTTAGCCAGGATTGAAGAATTAATTGTGCTGCGAGCTGGTCCTGTACTTCCCACAGTTTACTTGCATTGACTTGAACATCATCATACAACATTTGTTTTGCCTCGAATGTTGATAAGGCTTCATCTATCTGAAACACCGGCAGATGAAAACGCCCATTTAATTGTCGGCAGAATTTTAACATTCTGGGCGTAATGGGGTTATCGCTGCCATCAGCTTGTCGTGATACGCCTACAACTAATCCTTCTGGCTGCCATTCGTTAATTAGTTGACTGATTTTTTCCCAGTCTGGAACTTGATTTAGCGAACGAATAGTCTTCAAAGGGCTAGCCGTTTTAGTGGTTAATTGTCCCACGGACATACCTATTTTTTTATTACCAAAATCAAAACCTAAATAACTGCCAGAACTTAAAGCTACTAACACCGGGTCCTGTTTATGCATGACCGACCTGGCTGGTTAATAAGTTAATATCCAGCCCCATTTTATTTGCTGCGGCACTCCAGCGCATGCTGATCGGGGTATCAAATACCACGCCCTCATCATATTGGGTACTCAGCCAGGCATTACTTTTTATTTCTGTTTCAAGCTGATCCTCTCCCCAGCCTGCATAGCCGAGGGTAATCAGGAATTTTTTAGGGCCTTTGCCTTCAGCAATAGCTTTCAATATATCTCGTGATGTGGTTAGAGACAGGGTATCAGAAACTTCAATACTAGAATCCCATATATCATCAGAAGTATGATGCAATACAAAACCGCGTTCTTGCTGTACAGGCCCACCAGAAAAAATTGGAATACCTGCAATCTTATCATCGGCAGCAACTAGATCCATTTGCTCTAAAATATCCCCCAGAGTCATGTGCATGGGATGATTAATCACTAGCCCTAACGCACCTTCACTATTGTGCTGACAGACAAAAGTGACGCCATGAAAGAAATTGGGGTCTATCAGGTTTGGCATTGCAATCAGCAAATGATTTTTAAAGGAGTTGATTTCTTGCATAAAAAACTCTTGGTAATTTTGGCTAAAGGGTTTTGGCATTACCAGCACCCGCTCCTGCCAGCATGTTAATAGTTTTGGCAATCAGAGAGTATGTCATTAGCATACATGCGCTCTTGCTCCACGGATGTTATAACTCAGCTGTACCTTGAATCATCACCATTTTACTGCAACATCCAGATCAATAGGGATTATTCACCTTGCAAAGCGTATTTTAAATCTTCTTATACCCATAATTGTAAATTTCCTTTGCTCTCACTATCGGGAAATTTTTCAAAAAACTACCTCTATTTCACCAACTGCGCGAGCTAAGCTATAAGTTGTCATGATACTGGTTTTACAGGCATGCAATAACATATACATTTGCCCGGGCTTTGCTTATTTTTGTCAAACGATTATGGCTAGTAGCGGATCAGCGTCTGTGCTATTTAATCGCGTGCAAATGCAGGCAAGTCATCTCTTAGTCCCATAGCATATCGGTTAAAATAATTTCTTAACCAGCTACTATGATTAATCAGGCTCATCCCTGTTCCGCGTAGTTGTCGAAAACCTTCATTCTGGATAGTATACATTTTATTAATCACATCCATGCTACTCATCATTGCCAGGTTATCACCTTTGCGCCAGCGTTCATATTGGCGCAATAACTTATGACTGCCAATAGGTCTACCGGCCTGTTTTGCTTTAATAATTAATTCGGCAATGGCCGCGGCATCTAATAAGCCTGCGTTTGCACCCTGACCTGCTAAAGGATGCATGGCATGTGCGGCATCACCTATCAATACAAAATGCTCAGCTATATATTGATTCGCGTATTGAAAACGCAACGGGAATGCTCCGCGGGGACCGACCGTTTGTATTTTGCCCAGAACACCGCCAGAGGCTTGTTCTAAATGCTGCAAAAAATCCTCATCAGTTAAAGCCATATACGCTTGAGCCGTTTGATGGCTGAGCGTCCAGACAATCGAACATTGGCCATTTTTTAAGGGTAAAAATGCTAAGGGTCCCTCAGGTAAGAAGCGCTGCCATGCAGTAAATTGGTGATTTTTTTCTGTACTTACTGTGGCCACCAAGCCATCTTGCTTATATTCCCAGCCCGTGGTTTGAATACCTACAATTTGACGTAAGACAGAATCACGACCATCTGCTGCAATAAGAATGTCAGCTGCTAGTATTGATCCATCATCCAAAACGATTTGCGCACTAGAGTTGTCAAGTTGAATATCAGCTACTTTTGCAGGGCATATAAGTCTAGCCTCTGGCAGCGTTTCCAGCCTATCCCATAAAGAGGCAACGGTTACGCGGTTTTCAACTAAATGACCTAATTCAGGAAATTCAGTGTCAGCTGCATCAAAATCCAGCACACCGGTACTGTCGGCATCCCAGACATGCATATGGTCATACGGGCCAACGCCATGCTGAACCATTGCGGGCCATACTCCCACCGCTTGTAAAATATTTTGTGAAGCACGTGTCAGCGCAGAGACTCGAATATCCACAGAGTCTGCAGGCCAGTCTTTTAGGGGTTTATATGCATCAACCAATGCGATGTCGATTCCTGCTTGCGCCAGCGCGCAAGCAGCTGTTGTGCCAACGATGCCGCCACCGACAATAACTGCAGTGTATTTATTACTCATACTCGCCTCCGTGAGCCAATATGCGGCATACGTGAATTTAACCCCATGGCATAACGTGCAAGTTGTTTTTTAGCGCCAGGTATAATATCCAGCAAAGCCAAGCCTGAATTTCTAGCTACAGCAAGCGATAGCCATTGATTTGAAAACAGTTTGACAACACTGTCGGTAAAATTAACTACCGTATCATGGTCTTTTTGTCGTTGCTGGGCGTACTGTTCTAACAAAGCCTGAGCGCCAATATCGCCACCTTTTTGAGCTTCATTTAAAAGCATTTCAGCTAACTGTACGACATCTCTTAAACCTAGATTAAACCCCTGTCCAGCGACGGGATGTAATTGATGCACTGCATTGCCAATAATGACCACGCGCTCCGAGTACATGCTTGTTGCTCGAATCAGACTTAAGGGAAAAGATCGTCTCGGAGCTGTTAAGCTAAATCGTCCAAGTTTATACCCGAAACATGCTTGCAAACTCTCTAAAAACTCGTCATCACTGTCCATAAGAAGTTGTTCTGCATCTTCCGCAGTACGAGTCCAGACCACGGCATAATCCTGTTTGAAAGGAAGCAAGGCTAGTGGTCCCGAGCTGGTAAAGCGCTCATAAGCAACATTGTTATGTGCTAACTCTGTTTTAATTGTTGTAACAATGGCTGCCTGCTGATATTCGGTAACCGCCTGATCAATCTCTAGCAACCTTCTGACTGTAGATTGACCGCCATCAGCGCCCACCACTAGCCTGGCTGATATATTCAGTGAAGCATCAAGCAGTTTTAAACTAACATGCGCATGCTGCTCATCAGAAGCAATGCCTATCACACGAGCAGGGCATATTTGTTCTATTCCTGCTTGCTCGACTAATTGTGCAACCACTGTTTCTAAATCACGAGCAGTTATCACATAGCCTAATGCTGCAACCCCTTCTTTTTCTGCTGAAAGTCGTGTTTTACCAAAATGTCCTTGATCTGAAATATGTATGGTTTTAATAGGAGTCGCCAATGCTTTAGCATGAGACCAGATACCTAATGCATCTAGCATTCTTACTGTCCCATTCGCCAGAGCTAAAGCACGATCTCCTGCAGGCGAGTGATGTAATTGCTCTTGAGTATTGGCTTCAGCAATGGCAATTTTCAAAGCACTGTTTTGTAGTGCTAATGCCAGACAGTTTCCAGCCAGACCACCGCCCACAATTAATACATCATAATCCTGCTTCATGTTTTAACTCTCTGTTGTTGCTATTTTTTTAAAGATAATGATACCAGCTCCTTTAGCGCATAATGGCTTCAATCTCGGCAATTGTTTTCGGTATTGCGTGACTTAAAACCTGATAGCCTTGCTCGGTAACTAGGACATCGTCTTCTATACGAATACCAATACCTCGCCATTTTTCATCCACAGAATTGCAATCTTCAGGTACATAGATCCCGGGTTCTATGGTTAATACCATGCCTTGCTCAAGTATGCGCCACTCGTCATTTATTTTATAATCTCCGACATCATGGACATCCATACCTAGCCAATGACCTATGCGATGCATATAAAAAAGTTTATAGCCTTCATCGGCAATTAATGCGTCCACATCACCGGTTAATAAGCCTAGCTCAACCAGACCTTTAGTTAATACCTCAACCGATGCTTCATGTGCTTTATTCCAGGGTGCATCAACTTTAATTTCTTGCAGCGCGGCTAATTGTGCATCGAGTACCAATTGATAGAGTAATTTTTGTTCATTCGAAAACACCCCATTCACCGGAAAAGTACGTGTAATATCTGCAGCATAATGATCACACTCTGCTCCAGCATCAATCAAGAGTAAGTCACCGTCTTTTAATATCGCCTTATTCTCCGTGTAATGCAATACACAGGCGTTTTCACCGCCTGCAACAATAGAAGGATAGGCAACAGCCCGTAAGCCATTATCGAAAAATTCATGAATTATCTCACCTTCAATCTGATATTCATAACGCCCCGCCTGGCATCGCTGCATCGCTCGAATATGCCCTTTTGCGGAGACATCAATTGCTTTTTGCATTAGTTTAATCTCAGCGGGACTTTTGATTAGGCGCATTTCATGCAGGGTATGTTCTAAAGAAACAAGCTCACCTGGCGCGCTAATACCGCTGCGAGTCTGACTGCGTATATGAGTGATCCATTCCATCAACTGATGATCTAAATCAGAATCTCGTCCCATGGGATAATAAACTTTATGCTTGTTTTCTAATAAGCCAGGCAAAATATCGTTTAAATCAGCTATCGGAAACGAATCATCCGCACCATAATCTTGCGTAGCACCTTCCAGGCCAGCATGCGCGCCTTCCCATAAGGCTTTTTTTTCATCAAATTCCTGACAAAATAAAATATACTCACCTTGCTCGCGTCCCGGAATCAAAACCGCTAATGCATCAGCTTCATTAAAACCGGTTAAATAATAAAAGTCACTGTCCTGACGAAAAGGATAATCGACATCCCGATTTCGAATTCGCATGTCTGCACTGGCAATAATCGCAATATTGCCTTTGCCAACCTGATTCATTAATAGTTCACGGCGTTTTTTAAATTCACTTGCTATCATTATCAATTCCTAATGCAGAGTGCTACTTTTAACAGCGGGATTTAATTCACTACGAATTAACATAACCGCTGCACGTAAATATTCCTGAATCTCTGTCAGGTCATTTTCAGTCTCTTCGACATCATCCTCATCTATATCGGCATCGAGTTTAGTAAATTCAATAATATCCTTTAGTACTTCATCCACTTCAGCGGGCCACTCACTAGTCGTCTGTACTCGCCCCATGCCAAATAAAAAGCCCTGACACCATTGCATCAGCGCAATACAGCGCACATCCACTGCCTCGTCATCTGCAGGTAAAAATAAATCGAACACAAACTCTTCGCTTTCCATTAATTCTTTGGTTTGTTCAAACAGGTCATTCAGGTCAACCTTATCCTCTTGCAGTAAGCCGGGGCCCTCTGAAAATGCTTCGTTTATCCAGTCGCTTGCTTCAGTGTTTTTATTCAGGCATAACATGGCAACGGCAATCCCGTGCACTTCTGCAGCACTGTCAGCCGCATCTTTTTGTAAAATTATTGAATTGAGGTCAGAATAGCTCATTGAGTTTTAATATAGTTATATAATTATAATTGTGTGCTTAGGCAAATCGCAATAAATAACCCTCCCATCTAGCTTGTCTTTTTGTCCGTCTTCCGCGTTGTAGAAATAGTTACGTAGCCTACTATGCGCCTATTTCTACGTCTTGAAGACAAACAAAAATCCTGCGCAATATGAGTAGTTTATTTATTGCGCGTTACCTTATTACACAGTTCTAGCAGTAAAATTTTGGGTACTTATGCTAATATAGATCATTGGTTGAATTTTACACTAAAGTGTATAATCTCAAGGCAAAAGGATGCAACAAAAAATAATATACAAACTATTTTTAAAACAAGCGATCAGTTTTATGAGTTAAGTTTAAGATAATGGATCATTCATGAGCACAAATAATCAGTCACTCGACATTAACGAACTTGAAAATAAGCTAGAAGAGCTAATACAGCGATATAATTTCTTGCGCAGTGAAAATTCTACGTTAAAAGTCAAACAAGACGAGCTGGTAAAAGAAAAGGCAAAATTAGTTGAAAAAACTAATATGGCTCGCACCCGTGTAGAAGCGATGATTGGCCGCTTGAAAACAATGGAGCATGGATCATGAACATTCAGCGCCATCCAGTTTCAGTTAATATTCTAGGTAAAGAATATAAAATTATCTGCGCTGAAAATGAACAAGATGATTTAATTGCTTCGGCGCAACAACTAGACCATCAAATGCGAGAAATTCGTCTCTCAGGTAAAGTTTCTGGTGCCGAGCGAGTAGCCGTGCTTGCAGCTTTAAATCTCAGCGTCGAACTCCTGCAGACCAAGCAAAATAGCAGCCCTGATAGTTCTAGTCTAAATGCGCATTTAAATAAAATGTATCTTAAGATCGAAACTGCGCTAAAAAACGTTTAGAATAAGCCATGTATCTCCTGCGGTGTTTGACAGTGGAGTGGGTGTTTCTTGGACCTATATTTACCCCGGGAGTCGATTCCTGTACTGGTGCGCATGTCCGTTCGCGGAAAGCCTGAAATGCAGGATAGGCACCCACTTGGACCTTTTGGTTCAAGAACGATGCTTCACATCGGCACAGGTGGGAGATACATACTTCTTACTTACTTTATACCTTAACCCTTAGCCGCCGCAGCTTTCACCTAAACTGTGCATTATCAATACTTAGGTATTCTAACCAAGCACCTTAAAAGGCAATTGCTTTAAACATGCCTGTTTATATTGCTGGATTATTTCCTGTTCACGCTGTAAAAAATCAGCGATTAGTTTTGCAAACTCAGGATTTAGAATCCAGTGGGCCGAATAGGTGTTAATGGGTTCAAAACCGCGTGAAATTTTATGTTCTCCTTGCGCGCCCGAATCAAATATTTGTTTGTTATTTTCAATACAATACTCCAGTCCTTGATAATAACAGGCTTCAAAATGTAAGCTATGATATTCCTCATAGCAACCCCAATAACGGCCATATAAAGTATCGCCACCTATAAAACTAAGTGCTGCACCAACGTACACTTGACCATTATCCGCTAATACCAGTAAGATCTGTTCAGGCATGGATCTGGCCAGTTGTTTAAAAAAATCAATATTCAAATACGCAGATTGACCTCTTTTTAAATAAGTCATTTCATAAAACTGAAAAAATACTTGCCATTGCTGTTCAGTTACCTCAGCACCAGAAAACCGCTGTAATTTAATACCTTGCTTAGTTACTTTAAGCCGTTCTTTATTTATATTTTTGCGTTGTCTGGAAGTAAAGGTTTGCAAATAATCATCAAAATCATGGTAATTTTTATTAAACCACTGGAACTGCACGCCAACACGAATAAGGATATCCTTAGGCAGATCGCTGATCTGCGTAGCATCAGGAAAAAGACAATGCAGGCTGGAAATATTGTTTTGTGCTGAATAGGCCTTGATAGTATCAACACATAGTTGCATGACGACTGAAATATCCACCCCGGTTTTAATCAAGATACGCTGACCCTGGCAGGGAGTGAAAGGAATAGCATTCAGCCATTTTGGATAATACTGCATACCGGCTTGATAATAGGCATCCGCCCATTGCTGATCAAAAACATACTCGCCACGGGAATGATGTTTTAGATATAAAGGCATCGCGGCAATCAATTCCTGCTGTTCAAAAACAAGCAAATGCCTTGACTGCCAACCTTTTTTCTCGCTGATTGATTCACTTCGTTCCAGCGCTAATAAAAATTCATGACGTACAAAAGGGTCATTGTTTTGCACCAGATTATTCCAGCAATCAGCATTAACGTCGGACATACTGTTTATTTGCTTTATCACCATGAATGAACCCTTATCCCAGGCGTTTGAAAATAACAAACCGTCTATTCTTTAATGGCAAACACATTTTTTGCGGCAATCAATAAACCTAAAGCAATAAATGCGCCAGGAGGAAGTAGCGCTAATAACATCCCTGAATAGTCATGTAATACATCGATTTGCCAGCTTTTAGCTGCCTCGCCAAATAATAAATCAGCCTGGGAGAATAATGTACCGGCTCCCACTACTTCTCTAATTGCGCCTAACAATAGCAGTGCAAAACTAAAGCCCAGACCCATAGCCAGGCCATCTAAAAGGCTAGGCATAATACGGTTTTTTGAGGCAAAAACCTCGGCACGTCCGATAATGGCGCAGTTGGTGACGATCAGCGGGATAAAAATACCTAAGGTTTTATAAAGTTCGTAAAACCAGGCATTCATCAGTAGCTCGATGATGGTTACGATACCGGCAATCATTAATACGAAAAGAGGTAATCTGATTTCCGCCAGGATGTAACCGCGCAGTGAAGAGACTAATCCGTTTGATAAGATCAGTGTTAGCGTAGTCGCAATGCCTAGGCCTAAACTATTGATTACTGTATTACTGACTGCAAGCAAAGGGCATAAACCCAGGAGTGCGACTAGAGCCTGGTTATTCTGCCAAAGACCATTGGTGATAATTATGTGTGTGTTATTCGTCATTTATTGAAAAATAATCTGCTGGTTTTGCTGAAAAAATAGCCCTGTTTTTTTCACTTCATTAACAATCGCACGAGGGGTAATAGTCGCGCCGGTGAATTGATCAAAGATGCCGCCATCCTGTTTGACAGCCCATTGACGTGTAGACATATCGCTTAATGATTTATGTTTAAAACTTGAAATCCAGTTAGTTTTTTTAATTTCTATTTTATCGCCCAAACCAGGAGTTTCTTTGTGCATTAGTACACGCACACCGCTTATTTTGCCTTCCATAGTAATGCCTAAAAGTAAACGTATATTGCCATTATAGCCGTGGGATGTAGTGCTGGTTAGAATGGCGGCAACGGGTGTGCCTGATTTTCTGGCCCGATAAATAGTATAGGCCTGTAACTGTATGACATCGTTTGCCAGGTCATTATCATAGCTTTCTGGATTTAAAACAGATTGCAAGCTGTCCAGCAAAGCCTGGCGTTCATTGTCCGCAATTTTGTCTTTAGTGGCATGAAATACTAGAGAAACCATCCCGACAATAATAAATGAAAACAGCCCAACGCGAAAGGCTGCACTGATTGGGGATGTGAGTTTCATAACTGTTGATTTGCCGGTATAGGGCGTAGGTAATAATCAATGCCAGGTGCGGCAAGATTTGCTAATAATACAGCAAAGGCAATAGCATCCGGGTAACCGCCCCAGGTACGAATAATATAGATTAATAGACCGATAATTATGCCATACATTATACGACCTGCATTACTGGTAGCCGCACTAACAGGATCGGTGGCAATAAAGAATGCACCACATAAGCTTGCTCCGGAGAACAAATGCAACAGAGGTGAACTCGTTGAAGTCGCATCTATAAGATGGTAAATGCTGGCGGGAACATATAAGCCAAGCAGAACGGCAGCTGGAATGTGCCAGCCAATGATTTTGCGGTATAAAAGCCATAGCCCACCTAATAAATAAGCTAGTGACACTAACTCCCATCCCTTGCCCGCGATAAAGCCAAAGATAGAGGGGCTCGGCATTTCTGTTAGCAATAGTTCCGAACTTCTGTATGTTTTAATGCTATCCAGTACAGTCGCCGAACTGAGACCGTCAAATATTGCCTGCTCTGAAAAAACTAAATCTAATGCATCAAACACTGGCAAGAAGGTATAGGGAGTTTGCCATGCAGTCATTTGCAGTGGAAAGGAAATTAATAAGAACACATAGCCTGCCATCGCAGGATTGAAGGGGTTATATCCCAGCCCACCATAGACTTGTTTGGCAATAATAATGGCAAACAGGGTGCCACTAACGCTAATCCACCAAGGGGCTATGGTAGGGATGGCAAGCGCTAAAAGAGCGGCAGTAATCAATGCACTTAAATCAAATAAATGGACTTTAATTGGACGTTTTCTTAGCCAGAGGCATGCTGCTTCGGCGATTAGTGCAGTGCTGCTGGCTAACAATAGCTGTAGCAAAACTGTATAGCCGAATAACCAGAACATCACGCCTAATGCCGGAAGCAATCCGATCAGGACTTGGCGCATTACTCGATTAACGCTGGTGTTAGCAGGTATAAAAGGCGAGCAGCTAGTTGAAAATTGCATTAATTATTTGGCTTGATGGAGGGTTTTTTTAAAAAAATATATCAATTACGGCCATATTATGGCATTTTTAATGAGCAGGTGAAGTGTTGTGTTAGAATTCAAGACTTCACATATTCACTGTCTTTAGTTTAAATCAAAAATAATTAGGAGTAAGCAATGCCTTTATTACATATGTTATGGTTGATGTTTTTATTTTTTCTGATGCTCGCCTGGATATGGGTGATTATCGGAGTCATTAGCGACATTTTTCGCAGTAAAGACTTAGGCGGCTGGGGCAAGGGTTTCTGGGCGCTGTTCATTATTATCATTCCCTGGTTAGGCGTGTTGTGTTATTTAATCGTTAGGGGGTCGGGGATGCAGGAGCGTTCTCTACATATGCTGGTGGAGTCTGAAAAGATACAGCGTGCATATATAAAGGAAGCGGCGGGCAGTTCTGTTGCTGATGAGCTTGCCAAGCTGGCTGATCTAAGAGATAAAGGTGTAGTTACCGAAGAAGAGTTCAAAGCCCATAAAGCCAAATTGCTTGCTTAATTTAAAACCTCGAAGTTTCTAACCGGCTGTTAGATAGTGCCTGAAATGCCAAATCAATCTGGCATTTCAGCTTTTTGGAGTAATGCTGCTGAACTTCACCAGCGTTCGCAATTCGGGGCCTGACTCTAGTTTTCCGATCAATCTGGCTGATCAACAAAAAGCTATTTTCATAGACCGGATTTAAACGACTTTCTACTATGTGTGCCGGGCTTGTCCAATAAACGGTTCAGGGTGTGGTTCGCTATGCTCACACAATCTAACCTTGTTCGTTATGTTTTATTCATAGTGCGCCCAAAGCCTGAGTACTTTGATAATATGCTCGTTTTCGTATACTTGATAAACAAGCCTATGTTGAATATTAATTCTTCTTGAATAAGCCCCATTTAAATCACCGACTAACTTTTCATATGGTGGTGGGGTTTGAAATGGATTTTCTTTAACTATATTCAGAATTAACTGAGCTTTAACTTTTAAACCAGAAGCAGAAAGTTTTTTAGCATCTTTTTGTGCTTGTTTTGTATATCTTAACTCCCAACTCACCAATCAAGTTCCTTGGAGCATGATTCAATACTTTCTTTAAGTCCGTTTTTTATGGACTCTCTCATACTAGGTACTGATAATAGATATAGCGTTTCAGTAATAGCATTCCAGTCTTCTTCAGAAATTAGAACAGCATTACTTCTTTTTCCTTTTATTGTAATTGGTTGATGAGTAATTGCAGTTTCATCAATCAGGTTATAAAGTTTAGATCGCGCTTCAGTTACATTAAGAATAGTCATATTTTCACCTCGATGATAAAAATACGTTATACCGTACGCAATGTCAATAGGTATTTGTAAAACATAACGAAATGCTAAGTGCGATAGCATATCAATCGAGTCTGAGACCCTTTTGATTTCCCCGCCATATAACATCTTCACTACCAGTGCGGGCGTTTCTTCCATAAAAGCCAGTACCAGCTTAACCTCTTCACGTGTTAACACCTCCGGAACTCTTTTCTCCTTCCGTGTACGTGCAAGCTTCCACACCCTCTAAAGGCTGCTTCAATACGCGTGTGTATAACAAAACCAACGCATTAAAAGCCTGATTTTGTGTGGAAGCAGCCACATTAGCCTGTACCGCTAAATGGGTTAGAAAATCTTCAACTTTTTTTTCCGGCTCAATAAGTAAAGTTTCTCTTTCCTGTAAATGATGAAACTTGATAAAGCGTATAATCCAGTCACTATAGGCTCGCTCAGTATGAATTGAATAATGTAAGCGTCGTAAAGTATCACGGACATCATCGAGTAAAGTGTTCTTGGGTTTATCAATTGACATAAATATATAAATAAACTATAAAATACATAAGCTTGTTGTTAGAGTATTTGTTTATCAGGATATTAGTAATATATACAAGTATTTGACAGGATACGCTGGAAGGCTAGCAAATTTGCTTGATTTAAAGGTCAATACTGTGGGTGATCAGGTCAAAAGGTCAGGATACTAATATCCTGTTGTATGTGCCTGATTGATCGGTGAGTACACTAGATATCAGGGCAAATATGCGTGTTAATAACTATGTTATATTTACTAGGTAATATCGGAGTAATATTTTGGAGCTAGCCAGTTTTTTATACGATGTTGCAATTCCTGTTCTTGTAGGTTCCGGCACAGCCCTTCTTATTTTGAAGTACCTTGCAAAAAAAATCATTGAGCAACAACTGAATAAAGATATTGAGGAGCATAAAGCTGAATTAACTGAGAAAGTAGAAGGTCTAAAACATATGTTATCTATCTATGCTCATGAGCGTAATATTCAGGTATCTAGAGTAGATAGCCAAATGGCGGAAGCTATTAAGAGTGTTTATTCTTCTTTAACTACATTATTAAAGCATGCGGAGATATTTGCAAATGGAAAACCTAAAAAGGTTAGCGCACTAGAGGAACATGAACGGATAGATACTCAAGAAGCAAGAGAATATAGGTTTTATAAAAGTAGCGCGGAAAGCATAAATAGTGCAGCAGTGGCTTTAGGTGATGCTCTTTTAGAGAATTCAATATTTATTGAAGCGGAAGTATTAGAAAAAATACTATCTGTTCAGAAAGGCTATTTAGAACTATCAGCTAACTTTCTCCAGCCTATTTATGATGAAGAATGTGGTCGAGATGATGTTGAAGAAATTGTAGGTGAATTACTCCAAAATCGAGATAATCTGGCTGCTTATTACAATGATGAGCTCGTTGTTTTGAGAGATGAGATTATAGGTATGCTCAGGAAACAGTTGGGTGTCGAAAAAATATAACGAACAAGGTTAGATTGTGATCGCGAAGCGAGCCACAATCTGAACCGTTTG
>CAYWLM010000014.1:0-40120 GCA_964459125.1 uncultured Methylomonas sp.
CGGGGTCAGGTCTTTGATTTATGATGATGTCTCTGCTAAAATTATCTCTTAATTGTTATGATTTAGGTAAAAAATGGCAAGACCTCTTAGGCTCGAATTTGCAGGCGCGCTCTATCATGTAACTTCTCGTGGAAATCGTAGGGAAGCCATATATGAGCAAGACAATGATAGGGAAAACTTTTTGACGATCTTGTCTGATGTTTGTGAGCAATACAACTGGGTATGTTATGCGTATTGTTTAATGGATAATCACTACCATTTATTAGTTGAAACACCAGAGGCAAACCTTTCCAAAGGAATGCGACAGCTCAATGGTAGATACACCCAAACATTTAATCGTACACATCGGCGTGTTGGTCATGTTTTTCAGGGGAGGTATAAGGCAATATTGATAGAAAAGGAGTGTTATTTATTGGAGCTAAGTAGGTACATTGTACTTAACCCTGTGAGAGCAAGGATGGTACATTCTGCTATAGATTGGCCATGGAGTAGTTATAGGGAAACGATAGGACAGAAAGTCAAGCCAAATTGGTTGCATAGCGACTGGCTGTTAGCAGGATTTGGACAAAGGAAGTCTAAAGCAATTGATGCATATCAGCAGTTTGTCAGCGAAGGTAAAGGACAGCCATCACCATGGGAGCAATTGAAGAATCAGGTTTTTTTAGGGGATGAAAGATTTGTAGAATCAATGCAAGGACTGATAGAAAGTGAGAAGGAATTGAGTGAGATTCCTGCTTCACAGCGCCGGTCGGTGCCAAAAGAGTTGTCTTATTATGCAAAGAAGTACAAAAAACGGAATGACGCGATCATTTCGGCTTATGAGAGTGGTGGGTATAGCTTAAAAGAGGTTGGTGATTATTTTAAACTTCACTATTCTACAGTCAGTGGTATTGTCAAGAATCATAAATCAAAGACCTGACTCCGAGTGCTCTCCCTGAAAATAAATGCGCCCCCCTTTCTACTCCCCTTTCTTGCCGATCAGCTGAGGTTGAATATTCTCTCGGCATTGCCGTGATAAACCTTGTGCCTATCTGCATCACTCATCATCGCCGAATCCATAAACGCCACTTGCTCTGCCATGTTTTCATAAGGATAGTCTGCTGCAAATAAAACGCCATCGACACCCAGTTCTTGCAAAGATAATTGCAGCGAAGATTCCTGTACGACGCCGGAAGTGGTGATAACGAAGTGATCTTTAAAGTATTCGCTCGGAAGTCTTTTTAACGCTTTTAGGGCTCCAATCTTGACCTGCAATAGATAGCGGTTGTCGATACGCTGTAAGTAAAATGGAATGCCCTCGCCCATGTGGCCGATAGCGATCTTCAAGTCTGGGAATTGATCGAAGACACCGCTCATAATCAAGCGCATGGCATGTACTCCAGTCTCGGCAGCAAAACCCCAACCCGCAAAATACAGCCCATAATCCAGATAAGGCTCGATCATCCCCGGAGATGGCGTACGAGGATGTAAATAGATTGGCGCTTTTAACGCATTGGCGGCTTCAAGAATCGGCCGGTACTTTACTTCATCCAGATATTCACCAAAGGTATGTGAATTTATCAACGCACCCTTCATACCGAGTGATTTCATACTGCGTTCAAGTTCCAGCGCGGCTTGCTCTGGCATTTGCGGTGCAAGAGCCGCCAAACCGGCGAAACGATCTGGATATCTTTTGACCGCTGCCGACAAATGGTCGTTCGCATCCCGAGCGAGCTCGGTTGCGAGATCTGGTTGAAAAACCTGAACCCCGGGAGAGGTAATAGATACCAACTGCATATCGATATTGTTGGCGTCCATTTCAGCGATTCGCCCGGCATCCAGATTTACCAGACGCTGATGAATTATGCGCGTTCCCGGACTGTCGGCGAGAATTGTTTCACCCATTTTGCGAAAGCCAGGCTCTTCAGGTGATCCAGCTGCAATAATTTTTTTCCACTCATCCGCAATTGCCTGCGTGACATAAGCCTCTTCAACAGCTATTCGTTTGAAGGGTATTTTTGTGGGCTGCGAACGCGCCCCATAACTTTGTGGCGCAACAGTGACGCCAGCCGTTTTTTTGAGGAAATCTCTTTTAGCTGTCAAGACAAAACTCCTATGATGGTGAACGCGTATTGATGAGCGAACATATATTAATCTCTAGTTCGCCGTCAAAATAGCATCAAAGTTAGTGCACTATTCGGGACAGTCTAGAACTTAACCTATCGTATGGCTGGTGCTTACAAACTGTAGGAACGCCATGGTTCTTAATTAAATCGTCCGGAAAACCAGGACAGGCTCACTTCGGCCCCTTTTATTCCATGGCAGCCTTTATTCGATATATATTTCTCCTAAAACATTCTTATTTTATCTGCCTAATACTGCAGAAAGAAGAATAGGAATCCCAAGCCACAAAGTCAATATATTATTTGATTTTCGACAACCAACAGTCTATCAACTGCCTGAAAGTAAGATGAGACTAAATCCACCCATTCCACACTTTTGAGCAAAATAGGATGAATCACTCTGAATTTTTACTTTATTAGGTTTTGAAGCACATACAAACTTGTGCGTGTTCCGGAAGAACTGAAAGATTGGGGTCACGTCTAACAATCCAACATTTTAAGGATTAATAATTAGTCTCATCACAATTCCTCAATATATGTTGAATGTCTGCAGTGGGTCGATAGTGACTATTCAACTTCAGTCGGCTGCTGACTTTAATTGTTAGACTTGAATAGGCGCTTACCAGCCATGTGCAGACATTCAAGTTACTCTTGCTGTTATCTAGAAACCTTTCTCATAAGCAATTTATTGATAGCCCGTTAGTTCAACATAGCCCTGTCCATTAATAGGCTGATCGTACTTTTTACCTGTAACACTTATCGCTCCCTCCCAGTAACGGTATCTGTGGTTGAGTTCCTGATCGTTGATTAAGGGAGTTATTTCCAGTTCAAGTCTCTGACTGGGAATAGATATATGCCATTTTGCAGGATAGCTGATATAGCTATGCGGGCTTTTCCAGTGCTCCAGAACCTTTATTGAGACATCTGAATAATCTAAGCTTATTTTGGAATCGTCGGCATTAAAAATAGCTCCGGCGTTATGGATGTCCTGTTTTCCATCTTTGCGCCTAAAGCGGTAGAACATTAATTCGCTGTGATCGGACAACTGTAGTGCGAACCAATCCCAGCCTACTTGCTCTGCCGACAATGCAGCACTGCTCCATTCTCTATCCATCCAGCTCGAGCCACTGACATCAAATGACTGTTGATTGACCCAAATACAGCCAGTCGTAGCCATTCGGGTGTAAGAATAATAATACGAGGCATTTCCTGATGCCTCATTTTTCTTGCTAAAACCCTCGACGCCTTGCAAGGCAATTTTTTTCTCTGGCTTAAGGTTTAAAGAAATGGCGAATTCATCCGTTTTTGCCTCTAAATGAATGACAGAACCGCTTTCATCCGTGGCTTCAGCTTTCCAGTCATATAACCAGACATGGTATTTTTCTACGTCTGCGCCTGCCAGATCGTTGCCGGCACGACTAAAGCGTTCATCGGTATAAAAGTGCTTATCTTGCACATCAGTTAAGGCAAAATGTGCCATGTATATTTGGTTATCACGCCACATTGATAAACTTTTTGGTTGATCCGGGGTCAAAGCGAAGCGGAAAAAGGTTAATTCATAACCAAATTTTTGTTCTGCTGCCGATTGTAAATTACCGGTAAAATACCACCATTCGACATGGTACTCAGGATGCGCACCATGATCTTTTGGAAATGTAAATGCTGCGGGTTTTAACACCCGTGCATAGGCTTTATTGTCCGCAGATAACAGGCTGTTGCTGGAAGTCGGTTTTGATGCCGGCGGTGTGACTCTTTGTTGCACTAAAAATAACCCGCTTGATACTAATAGGGCAACAATAAGCAAGGCATAAATGAGTTTTTTCATACTTATTCAGAGCGTAATGCTTCGGCTGGTTTAGTCTGTGCCATTTTTAAAGCAGGCAGCACGCCGGCAAGTAAAGCCGCAAAAAAAGCCAGTAGCAAGGCCTGCAAAATAACCCCTGCGTCAAAATAAAAGGCCATGCTCCAGCCAAATGAGCGCTGATAGACTACAAAAATTAACACATAGGCCATAATATAGCCGACGGGTACGGCAAACAAACCGGCTATCAGCCCCATTAACCCGGTTTCGATACTGATCAGCCGAGCTATTTGCATGGGGGTCATACCTATCGCACGGAGAATACCTAGTTGCCGGGTACGTTCAAATTGCAATGCCATCAAGGCGCTGAAAACACCGACAAATGCAATACTCGCGGCAAGCCAGCGTAAGATTTCGGTAATTTTGAAGGTTTGTTCAAACATCTGCATGGATGCCTGGTAAATTGCCTGTTCAGATCGTACGCTCTGATAGGGTTTAAGCAGCTGTTTGACTTGCTTTTCTAGTTGTTGAATATCCGCTTGCTGTGCAGCATAAATACCGATACCGGAAAACCCTAAATCTGGCCAGTATTTTTCGTAGTTACTGCGGCTCATGGCAAGATGACCTTGGTCGCCACTATAGTCGGCATAGATCGCAACAACTTCAAAGATCTGTTCTCCCTGATCGGTGCGCAGTAAAATTTTATCGCCTATGTTGGTATGATGATGATATGCATACGGCTCAGTAACGAAAAGACTGTTTTGCTGAATAAATGAATCCCAGACATTGTTACCCTGCTGCTTAAAAATAAACCCTTGTCTGGATTTTTCATTCAATTCAAACACTAAAACCTTGGTGAGAGTATTACCGCGAATTAACTGGGTATGCTGCACACTGCTAAGCATCGTGACCCCTTCCAGCTTGTCTAAACTGGCTTTCAAGTTACGATCCATCTCGGCTTTATGGACAGCCTGGGTATTACCGGATAAGTTAACATACAGATCCGCCTGTAAAGAGGCTTGCAGCCACTCGGAAACAGTGAGGCGGAAACTGCCGATCATTAAATCCATCCCTATAGATGCTGCAACTGCGATCATCAATGTCGCTATTGCTATACCGGTTCTACTGATTTCTGCCCTCACCATACGCACCGGCAATCTTGTTACAACACTCGGGGAACTGGCTAGTATACGCTCCAGAAAACTCATCAGCAGCAGAGTCACTATAGGTGTGAGTAAGGCAAAACCGAATAGCAACAGAAAAATACTCACCAAACCGAGGCTGACATTTGTGCCTGAAAACATAATCAGCAATACACTGCTCAAAATAATCAATAGCGCCATCACCGCAGCGGATTGCATGAACCGTCTAATGCCTGATTCCAGTTGTGAACGCATTAGAGTGTGTTGCGGTGACTGTCGGGTGGCTTCCCAGGCGGGCGCTAAAACAGCCAGTAATGTCGCGCCTATCCCTAATACAACCCCTTTGGTAATCTGCCCCGGGCTCAATATTAATATGCTCTGATCAACACGAAAATAAAAGGCATTGATGGTGCCGGAAATTATATGCAATAAGCTCTGCCCCAAAATAATGCCTAGTCCTATGCCTAATACGGTACCAATCACTGCCAGTATCAGGGCTTCACCCATAATAATATGAAATATCTGCTGTCGGGTCACACCAAGTAAACGCAAACTGCCTAGCAGTCCTCTACGCTGAATCACTAAAAAAGTCATGGTGTTATAAATTAAAAACATACCCACCAATAGTGAAAGCAAGCCCATCGCATTTAAATTAATGGCAAAGGCGTGGGTCATTTGTTTGAGTGATTCAGCCTGATTGTTTAATGACATCAATAACACATCGGCAGGTAAAGCCTGGCGTAGGATAGCTTCTTTAGCAGGGTCAAGGACCACATCAATCGCACTGAGATTACCTGCTAATCCGAGCAACTCCTGTGCTGTGGCAATATCGGTAATCAGTGAGTTTTCTAATAGTTCCCTTGCTAGCGCATCATTCTCAGGTAACCAGCCGATAATTTGCAACTCATGAGAACCTGTATCGGAAACAACGCGAACACGATCATTTTGTTGCAAGCCCATTTTGTTTGCAGCCTGCCGACTCATCAACACTGAGTTTGGTTCGCTGATCAGGCGCAAGCCATCGTTTGTTGTATTTTGTTGCTGCCAGGCCGATTGAAATGAGTTTTCAATCATGGGGTCTATGCCATAAAGTTTAAAAGAAGTTTCCGCCTCTGTGCCTGCAACCACATAACCGTTAATGACCGGGGATAAATTTTTTATACCGTGTTCAACTCTTAGAGAGGTATATAGCTTTTCATCCAGGCCACCATCGCTGGCAATAATTCTATGCGATGCCTTGCCTGACAAAGCTTGCGTGGTCTGGGTAAAGGCATGTAATGAACTCTCCAGAGTCAGGTCGATGGACACAACAACGGCTACACCCAGAGTAATCCCCAAAATAGCTAGACAGAGTTGCCAGGGGTGCCGGTATAAAAAATGGCGACTGGATTTTTTAAGTAGACTGGTCATAAGTTCTCAGTCACTAACTGCAACGTCTTGTTATTAATGGTAAACACCCGGTCTGCCTGACCGATAACTTCATGACTGTGAGTGGCCATAATCAAGGTTTTACCCGCACCGCGAACCAGCTGATCTAATAATGACAACACTTGTTCGCCGGTTTCAAGATCCAGATTACCGGTCGGCTCATCCGCAAGAATAATATCCGGGTCATGCACCAGGGCTCTGGCAATCGCAACCCGTTGCTGCTCACCGCCGGATAATCGATCGGGATTGCTATCCATGCGCGCTGCTAGCCCCAGCTGCGCAAGTAAATCACTGACTTTATCGCGATCATTATCGTCAATCGGCTTGATCAGCTCCAGTGGCAATAACAGGTTCTCAGCTACCGTCAGAGTAGGAATCAAATTATAGGCCTGAAAGACAAAACCAATATGATGACGACGAAACAAGGTACGCTGATGCTCAGTTAATGCGCAAAGGTCCACACCGTTCGCCAGAATACTTCCTGATGAAGGCTGGTCGATACCACTGATCAAATTAAGTAATGTCGATTTTCCCGAACCACTGCGCCCCAGCAATACGATGAATTCACCTTGCGCAACAGCCAAATTCAAATGCTCAAAAATCAGTATCTGTTGCCCGAATTCCTGATAATGTTTACTCAGTTGAGCAAATTCAACAGCGTTTTTTTTAGTCATATTGAACAACTCGATAGGGTGTGGTTAATAAAAATACGGGCGCCATACAAAATAACTTCAACTCGGTTGGTCAAAGGATGATAATTTAGTTTAAGGAAAATTTGTGCTATTTCACCCATGTTTAAAACCTTATGCCTAAAACACATTCCCGTTATCGCAGATTTAGCTCGTTAATACAACTGATCGAATTTTTTAAGCCTTATAAATTGCGTATGCTGGCGGGCTTAATTGTATTGATTATTTCAGCGGCAGCAGCACTGGCATTGCCTATTGCCATTAAATTGATTATTGATCAAGGCTATTTACTACATCAGAGTGCTAAGCTGAATCAATATTTTCTCTTGCTGCTGGGTATTGTTACTGTCATGGCGGTGTTTTCTGCAACGCGATATTATTTGGTGATGTGGCTGGGTGAGCGCATCGTTGCCGATATACGCTCAAAACTGTATCAGCATATTCTGCAAATGGAGCCCACTTTTTTCGAGTCTACACCCACTGGCGAAGTGCTGTCGCGGCTGACCACTGATACCACATTAGTCCAATCCGTTGTCGGTGCAGGTATTTCAGTGACTTTACGTTGCACTTTGTTACTTGCCGGTAGTTTGATCATGTTATCCGTGACTAATCTGCAACTGACCGGGTTAATTTTATTGATCGTACCGTTGATCATTCTGCCACTCATTATCTTCGGGCGAAAAGTCAGGCACTTATCCAGAAAAAATCAGGACTGCATTGCCGAATCCAGCGCCATAGCCGGGGAAACATTTAATGCCATACACGTACTCCAATCCTATAATCTAGAGAAATATTATACCCAGCGTTTTAATGCCTCCGTAGAAAATTCATTCGCGACGGCTCGACAGCGCTTAACGGCAAGATCCTTGCTGTCTGCTTTCGCCGTATTCACGGTATTCAGTGGCTTAATGGCTATTATCTGGTTAGGTGCTCAATGGGTTCAAGCAGGAAAAATATCATTGGGTGAACTGAGTCAGTTTTTGCTTTATGGGGTGATGGTTGCCACCAATTCCGCGGCATTAAGCGAAGTCTGGGGTGACATTCAAAGAGCCGCTGGTGCCATGGAGCGTATTCTGGCGTTATTAAAATCCCAACCGGGCATTATTTCAGTACAAAATCCTGTGAGCATACCAGCCGCTAAATCTCAAACCATCAGTTTTCAGAATATATTTTTTAAATATCCTTCAAGGCCCGAACAACATGCCCTGCATAACTTTAACCTGAGTATTTCACCCGGCGAAACGGTTGCATTGGTAGGTCCCTCAGGTGCGGGTAAAAGCACGGTATTTCAATTGTTATTACGCTTTTATACCCTGCAGCAAGGTAAAATCTGCATAGGGGGAATTGATATTACTCAGACTGATATCACCCAACTTCGACAACACATTGCCATCGTTCCTCAGGAAACCTCAATATTCGCCGCCAGTGTGATGGAAAATATTCGCTTTGGAAAACCTGAAGCCAGTGATGCAGAAATCAAAATAGCCGCCAAAGCCGCTGCAGCCGATGAATTTATTCAGCGCTTACCCGAGCGTTATGCTACTTTTCTCGGTGAACGAGGCCTTAGGTTGTCAGTAGGTCAAAGGCAGCGTATTGCTATTGCCCGAGCCATACTAAAAAATGCGCCAGTATTATTACTGGATGAGGCAACCAGTTCCCTGGACGCTGAAAGCGAAAAGCTGGTTCAAGATGCTCTGCAGCACTTAATTCAAAACCGCACTACGCTGGTTATTGCGCATCGTCTTGCGACCGTGTTAAAGGCAGATAGAATTGTGGTTATGCATCACGGTAAAATTGTTGCCATAGGCAGCCATCAGCAATTGCTTGAACAAAAGGGACTTTATGCCAGGCTGGCGGCACTGCAGTTTGGTGAAATGTAATCATCAAAGACGAGTAACATTAATCTAATTAGTCAAAAGGCTCGCTATCGATTGGACATAATAATCACTCAATGTCTAATGAGGCATCGACAAGAGCCATTCGACATACACCGTTGCTAGGCAGCCAGGTAATAATTGCGGATGGCGGGTTGCAAATAACAATGGGTGGCTTGCTTTAAACTGGAACACCTATTTGAGCCTGATAGATCAGGTAACCGTATCGCTCAATCGCACTGAGCTAAAGCGAAACCTTCGTGCCTTGATAGCTATGCTAGCAACGGCTAAACAAATGAAACAAGCCTCCTGATACTCGCAGTGCTACGCAATGAATCCGGCGCGGGGCAAAATTGTCAGACACCAGAATTTCAAGCAATATCTTGTCAGCCGATTCGCGGGAGGTTGGCGAATCCTCAGCCAAAAACTGATACAGCGCATCATGCAGGAATAAGGCGTAATAAACCATTATCTGTTTAAATTAGGCTTACCGTCTGCTCTGCCTAATGTGATATCGCGCAACGCAAATTTCGGGGTACCACCGTTCCATGCGGAATGGGCAGGCACTTTGGTGCTGCCATCGAGAGGTAAGTCGATGAGCATAAAAAATTTAACATTTATAACAATGAAGCATTAGGGGTAATAAAATTTTTTAGCAACTACGCAGCGTAATTTTCATCTAATAATCAATAACATAAATTATTTACAAGACGGAAAAAACGCAGTGTGTCCAGGATTTTACCCAATGAGCAAGATGGGCACGCAAGCTTTGCCCATCCTACAGTAGATCAATCGCTTATAATGGAGAAATTCACTGAGTAGTTACATTTAATAAATGCCCATTCAAATTGGCCAGAAGTAGCTATTTAGTGAAGCTTAAAGGTATTTTGCTATGTTTAGCCTATTATAGTTGCCGGTTATCCGGATTTAAAAATAAGCGATTCAAGAGAGAATTGCTTTTTGCGGATGCTCCAGAGCCTGTTGCCTAGACGATGCAAAATGTGAAATCCGGTGCTTAACAAGGCAATATTTATAAAAAGCAGGGAATGAATGACCACTAACGAAGAACAACAGTTTTTAAATGATCTGGAGAAAAAACTCTGGACCAGCGCCAACAAACTACTCCCCTCACTGGATGCCTCACAATATAAACACGTGGTGCTGGGCTTGGTGTTTTTAAAGTACGTTTCCGATTCCTTTGATGCCCGGCGCAAGCAATTAACCGAGCAATTCATCAATCCCGACAATGACTATTTCCTGGATCCGGCTGATTTTGCAGGCGAAGAATACCAGGAAGAAATCAACAACGAGCTGGAAGAACGCGATTACTACGCCGAACAAAATGTCTTCTGGGTGCCGCAACAAGCGCGTTGGGAATTTCTGCAAAGCAAAAACAAAGTGGTCATCAGCAGCGAAATAGAAATTTCTGAGGGCAACAATAAAAAGAAAATCCGCTCCGTCGGCCAGCTGATTGATAACGCCTTAGAAGCCATCGAGCACGACAACCCCAAACTCAAAGGCGTGCTTAACAAACGCTACACCCAATTACAAATTGACCAATCCAAACTCGGCGAACTGATCGACCTTATCGCCACCATCCCGTTTACCCATGCCACCCTTAGCAGTAAAGACATCCTCGGCCATGTGTATGAATACTTTCTCGGACAGTTTGCTTTAGCCGAAGGTAAAAAAGGCGGTCAATTTTACACGCCCAAATCCATCGTTAGCCTGATTGTGCAAATGCTCGAACCGTTTAAAGGCCGGGTTTATGACCCTGCTATGGGTTCCGGTGGTTTCTTTGTGCAATCAGAAAACTTTATTACCGCTCACGAAGGCAAAATTGGCGATGTCTCCATCTACGGGCAAGAAGCCAACCACACCACCTGGCAACTCGCCGCTATGAACATGGTGATACGCGGCATCGACTTTAACTTTGGCAAAGAACCCGCCAGCACCTACACCCACGACCAACACCCCGACCTGCGCGCCGACTTTGTGATGGCCAATCCGCCGTTTAATATGAAAGAATGGGACACCGGCGTAGACGACAACGACCCACGCTGGCAATACGGCAAGCCACCCAGCGGCAATGCCAACTTCGCCTGGCTGCAACACATGCTCTACCACCTCGCACCCAACGGCAGCATGGGTTTATTATTAGCCAATGGTTCAATGAGCTCCAACACCAGCGGCGAAGGCGACATCCGCAAAGCCCTTATAGAAAATGACTTGGTCGAATGCATGGTCGCCCTACCCGGCCAATTATTTACCAACACCCAGATTCCCGCCTGCATCTGGTTTTTAAGCAAAAACAAAGCCGAGCGCACCGCAGCGAGTGGCCGAAAAATGCGCGATAGAAAAGGCGAAGTGTTATTTATTGATGCCCGCAACCTAGGCTATATGAAAGACCGTGTATTGCGTGATTTTACCCAGGAAGATTTAAACAAAGTCAGCGCAACCTTCCATAGCTGGCAAACCGTGGATCCAACTGTTGGGGTTCCTAACGTCACCCCAACCTACCAAGCGGGAGAAACCGTAACAAACACGCATCAAACCGTAAGTTGGGGTGAGGCACGAACCCCAACAAATTACCAAGACATACTCGGCTTCTGCAAATCAGCCCAACGGGAAGAACTCAAAAAACACGACTACGTACTCACCCCAGGCCGTTATGTCGGCGCAACCGCAGAAGAAGACGATGGCGAACCCTTTACAGAAAAAATGGCACGCTTGACTGGGCAGTTGAAAATTCAGTTTGAAGAGAGTGATAGGTTAGAAGCGGAGATTAAAAAGAATTTGGCGGGGTTGGGTTATGAGTGCTGATTGGCAGGAATTTAAAATTAAGGATATTGCTTTAGGCGCTCCTTATGCAATGTCTACTGGCCCGTTTGGTTCTGCAATAAGTTCTAAATTTTTTCAAGAGGATGGTGTGCCCGTTATACGTGGAGGGAATTTAAGTACAAATGTAACTGAACGTATGACAGATGATGGATTGGTCTTCGTAAGCGAAGAGAAGGCTAAAGAATTTCAACGTTCTATCGTACGACCTGGTGACTTAGTATTTACTTGTTGGGGTACGATAAACCAAGTCGGCTTCATAACTGACGAGTTGAAATACCCAGAATATATTATTTCTAATAAGCAGATGAAGCTAACACCTGATCCAGAAATAGCTGATTCATTATATTTATACTATTTATTTTCTAGTCCTTTGAAGCAGGCTGAAATATTAAGTAATGGTATCGGTGCAGCTGTACCAGGTTTTAACCTTGGCCAGTTAAAAAGGCATAAAGTTTATTTGCCTCCGGTGGGTGAGCAAAAGAAAATAGCTTCTATATTAAATGCTTTCGATAGAAAAATCAGACACAATCGCCAAACCAACCAAACCCTCGAACAAATCGCCCAGGCCATATTTAAATCCTGGTTTGTCGATTTCGAACCCGTCAAAGCCAAAATACTAGCCAAACAACAATGGGCAACCAGCATGACCGCCAAGGCTGGCGCAAATGACGAAAAGGCAGCAGCCATTTTCATCGAGCGCGCCGCCATGAGTGCCATCAGTGGTAAGACATTAGCAGAACTAGAGCAACTAAGCCCCGAAACCCAACAACAACTCAAAACCACCGCCGCCTTATTCCCCGATGCGTTGGTTGAATCTGAGTTGGGGGAAGTGCCTGTTGGGTGGAAAGCATCGACATTAGGTGAGCACTTTAATGTGGTAATGGGGCAATCACCTAAAGGCGACACTTACAACGAAGAAGGAAAAGGTATGTTGTTTTTCCAAGGTCGAAGAGATTTTGGTTTTCGCTATCCATCTCCACGAGTCTATACAACAGCACCGAAGAGGTTTGCACAAGCTGGTGACACGTTAATCAGTGTTAGAGCACCTGTTGGTGATAGAAATATGGCAAATCAGGAATGCTGTCTTGGTAGAGGTGTAGCTGGCATCAGGCATAAATCAGGAGCTAGGAGTTTTACATACGCCTTTATTGGTCACATTGAAAAAAACCTGAGTGATAGTGGCTCTGATGGTACGGTATTTAGTTCAATTAATAAAAATGAATTGAATGCAGTTTCTTTCGTTGCGTCTACTGAAGGTTTATTAACTTTATTTGAAGAGCGTATCGAGTCGATAGATCAACGAATTGAAGTTAATTCAAATGAGATTGAGATACTTGAGGTACTGAGAGACTCACTACTCCCCAAACTCCTCTCTGGCGCATTACCCACTATACAAATTTCTGAAAAATTGGAGGTAACAATATGAGCTATGACTTAACCACATCATCTGTCGCTCGTCAGAATGTCCTAAATAATCGATATGCATTGACTCAGCTTGAGAAACACCTAGCTTTGGGGGGCCTGAAATTCGAAGGTAATACGATTTTTACAAAGGCCCAGGTGGCAGAAATATTGAACATTGATGAGCGCACAATTGATCGTTATTTGACCAGTTATGGCGATGAAATAAAAACTAATGGTTATCAAATATTGAAGGGTAAAGCCTTAAAAAGCATAAAGTTAGCCTATGTCAACGACACAAATGTCGTCGACATCATTGATCCCAAGGTTCCCTCTTTAGGGGTCTTTAGCTTTCGTACCGTTTTAAATATTGCGATGCTGGTGACAGAAAGTGAGCGCGCAAGGGTTATTCGTAGTCGCATGCTGGATATTGTACTTGATGTGGTGGCAGAAAAAGCTGGCGGCCATACCAAGTTTATTAATCAGCGTGACCAAGATTATTTGCCCGCAGCATATATGGAGGATAGCTATCGTAAACAATTTACCGATGCACTTAAAGATTGTCTTGAAATGGGCCATCTTAAGTATGCCGTGTATACAGATAAGATTTATAAAGCTGTCTTTTTAGAAAATGCAATTGAATACAAAAAAGTATTAAAGCTCGCAGATAAAGATAAAACACGTGACACAATGTATGCTGAAGTATTGAAGGCTATTGCGAGTTTTGAACATGGGCTAGCATCGCAGATGCGCACTGAATCAGACCGGTTAAGTCGAAAACTCAAGCCAGCTGAACTGGATCAAATGATAGCTAATGCTGAAGCTAATCCATTTTTAAAACCTTCAATTGAAGATGCCAGAATGAGAATGGCAAGTCGTGACCTTGGTTTTCGTGATGCACTACATGATAAGTTAGAGCATTATATTCGAACTGTACCTGAAGGTGATTTTGAACGGTTTTTGGGTGAAAAAACACAATCTTTAGAAGAGCAACTCTCCGATACTAAAACATTAGAAGTATTAAAACGACTAAAGGATCGCTAACATGGATGACCAAATTCTTTATTTTGATGTCCAGCATGCAGTAGAAGTTCATGACTGGGTTATTGAGAACTCAGGAGGGCTGTCAGGAACCAAAGATCTGGGTCAACTTGATAGTGTTTTAGATCATATTCAGAATGACATGTATTATCCGAACTTTGAAGACAAGCTAAATCATTTAGTTTTTGCAATTAATAAATTTCATGCCTTTAATGATGGTAATAAACGCTCTAGTCTGACTTTGGGCGCATATTTCCTGGAGTTGAA
The DNA here is from genome assembly GCA_964459125.1 of uncultured Methylomonas sp. Taxonomy (GTDB): domain Bacteria; phylum Pseudomonadota; class Gammaproteobacteria; order Methylococcales; family Methylomonadaceae; genus Methyloprofundus. The sequence continues at coordinate 14,587 of CAYWLM010000014.1, forward strand.
CGGTTATGATTATTGTGTACAGGCGTTTGTACAAGAAATGGAAAATATTGTTGTATGGTTAGCAGAAGGAAAGATTTCTAAAGACTTATTATTGAAAATTATTACTTCTTTTATTATGGACGATGAATTTTCTGAGGAATTAAAGCTTGAGTTAATAGAGGCTGTTAAGGAATGATAACAGAAGACCAACTAGAACAACTCTGCCTCGATTGGTTTAAAGCCATCGGTTACGACACCATTTGCGGCTATGACCTTGCCCCCGATGGCGTAGCGCCAGAGCGTAGCGATTATCGCCAGATCATTTTATTTGATCGCCTGCTGCAACAATTACAAGTCATCAATCCCCATATCCCTGTTGCTACCCTTGAAACCGTTGCGCAACAAATTGCCAAACCTGAAACCCCGGTACTGATTAAAAGTAATAAAGCCTTCCACCAGTTTTTATTGGAAGGGGTAAAAGTTGAATTTAAAGTAGATGGCAAGTCGAACACTGACTATGTGCAGTTAGTCGATTTTACCAATATCAATAACAATCAATTTTTGGTGGTGAATCAATTCACAATAAGTGGCAGTAAAGGTAAGCGCCGGCCTGATGTGCTTGTATTTATTAATGGCTTGCCGTTAGCGGTGCTTGAGCTGAAAAATCCAGCGGATAGTCATGCGGACATCTGGTCGGCTTATCAACAGTTACAAACCTATAAAGATGAAATTTCAGATTTGTTCGTCTTTAACCAAGCCTTAGTCGTGAGTGATGGCTTAAATGCCCGAGTGGGCTCATTAACGGCAAATAAAGAACGCTTTATGCCGTGGCGTACCATCGCCAATGAAGATGATAAGCCGCTGTTTGAATATCATCTGGAAACCCTGGTAAAAGGTTTTTTTAAGCCGGATTTGTTTTTAGATTACCTGCACTACTTTGTGTTGTTTGAGCAGGACGGCGATAAAACGATTAAAAAGATTGCCGCTTATCACCAGTTCCATGCGGTGCGTGAGGCGGTAAAAGCCACGGTGATTGCGGCACAATCAACTGAAAATTTGCAAGGTGAGCGTCGCGCCACATACGGAAAGGAAGTAGAGCCAGGTTCGGGTAAGGCTGGTGTGGTGTGGCATACCCAAGGTTCGGGTAAGTCAATTTCGATGCTGTGTTATGCCGGTAAGTTGTTAGCCCAGCCAGAAATGAATAATCCCACCATTGTGGTGGTGACAGATCGTAACGATTTAGATGGTCAGTTGTTTAATACCTTTAGCATGGCGGCGGATACCTTAAAACAAACTCCCGTGCAAGCAGCTGACCGGGATGATTTGCGCGATATTTTAGCTTCGCGGCAGTCGGGTGGCATTATTTTTACTACGGTGCAGAAGTTTGCTTTATTGGGTGATGAAGTCAGTCACCCGATATTAAGTCAACGGCATAATATTGTGGTTATCAGTGATGAAGCGCACCGTAGCCATTATGGCGATAAAGCAAGGTTGAATACCAAAACCGGCAAGTACACTTTTGGTTATTCTAAACACTTGCGTGATGCCTTGCCGAGCGCGTCATTTATTGGTTTTACCGGCACGCCGATTTCTGCTGAAGATAAAGATACCCGTGCGGTATTTGGTGATTATGTCTCAATTTATGATATTCAGGATGCGGTGGATGATGGTGCGACGGTGCCCATTTATTATGAATCGCGTTTAGCCAAGCTGGATATTAATCAGGCAGAGCTTGAAGCACTGAATGATGATGTGGAAGAGATCATTGAAGACGAGGAAGATTTAGCCTCGCGCGAAAATACCAAATCACACTGGGCGGCATTAGAAAAGCTGGTGGGCAGTGAGCCGCGCATACAGCAAGTGGGTAAGGATTTAGTTACCCATTTTGCAACCCGTATTGCCGCTATGCCGGGTAAAGGCATGATTGTGTGCATGAGCCGTGAAATTTGCGTGGATATGTACAATGCTATCGTCGCGATTAAACCCGAATGGCACGATACAGACAGCACCAAGGGCGCGATTAAAATAGTCATGACGGGCTCGGCATCCGACAAAGCCAAGATGCAACCGCATATTTACAACAAAGAAACCAAAAAGCTATTCGAAAAACGCTTTAAGGATGTTAACGACCCGCTGCAACTGGTGATTGTGCGCGATATGTGGCTGACCGGTTTTGATGCGCCTGTCTGCCATACCATGTATATCGACAAACCCATGAAAGGCCATAACTTGATGCAGGCGATTGCCCGAGTTAACCGGGTGTTTAAAGATAAACCCGGCGGCTTGGTGGTCGATTACATTGGTATCGCCAATGAATTGAAACAGGCCTTAAAAACCTATACCGACTCCAAAGGTAAAGGTGCGCCCACCTTAGATACACGTGAAGCCTTCGCCATATTGCTGGAAAAAATGGATGTGGTGCATGGCATGCTGCATGGTTTTGATTACAGTGAATTTGAAAGCAATGCGCTGCAATTATTACCCGGTGCAATGAATCATATTCTCGGTTTGGATGACGGTAAAAAACGCTTTCTGGATGTGATGGCGGCTATTAGCAAAGCCTTTACCTTGTCAGGCACGATAGACGAAGCCGAAGCGTTGAAAAAAGAGATTGCTTTCCTCGCTGCTGTCAAAGCTGCCATCGGTAAATTTACCAGCATTGATAAACGCCGTACCGATGAAGACAAAAACAGCGCCTTAAAACAGATTATTGATAATGCTATTATCGCCGATGGTGTTACCGATGTGTTTGCTCTGGTCGGGCTGGATAAACCGAATATTGGCCTGCTCTCGGATGAGTTTCTGGAAGATGTTAAAAATATGCCGCAACGAAACCTGGCAATGGAGCTGTTGGAAAAATTGCTGCGCGATGAAATAAAAGCTCGCCTGAAAACCGATGTAGTCTCTGAAATGAAATATTCGGAGCGCATCCTGGAAACGCTACGTAAATATCATAACCGTGCTATCGAAACCGCACAGGTAATAGAAGAGCTGATTGCCTTGGCCAAGGAAATGGAAGCGGACTTGGCGCAGGGTGAAAAATTAGGGCTAAACTATGATGAAATAGCTTTCTATCGCGCATTAATACAAAACGAAAGTGCGGTAAAGGAACTGGGTGATAATAATCTGCGCGAACTGGCCAAATATATCACCAAGCAGTTACGCAAAAGCACAACAGTAGACTGGCAAGTGCGCGATAGTGTACGCGCCAAATTGCGTAATCTGGTAAGGCGGGCTTTAAGAAAATGGAAATACCCGCCTGATAAATCAGATGCGGCCATTGATTTGTGTTTAAAACAAGCGGAAGCATTAAGTGAACAATGGAGTGCTTGAGTGCTTATGCGACAAACTGGACCATAAACAGCATTTGCAACTCAGCATCGCTTAAACCGGGCAGTAAAAATTGCAGATGTCCTTTCAATCTGATAAGTTTGTCCGAGAACTCTTTGCATTAACCTTATTCTCAGGCATGAGAGTTAGCTGTTGCGGTTTGATAAATGAAGATATAGCTATCTCACCAGTAACCAAGTACTTGCTAAAACTATTTTAAAATTTTGTTCTTCGATAAAAACAGCTTTGCAATAGCTTTAGCTGTTGCTGTCACTAAAAAAAGCTAAAGCTTTTTTTAGCATCCTTCATTTGGAGCTAAAAGTAGTTTACACTTTTTAGGGTGAGTTATCGTCATTCCTGCATGCTTCTAGCAGGAATCTTGCGTAGACAAAGAGATTCCCGATAAAGCTTGTGCCCAGCTTGACTGGGTAACACTCGGGAATGAGGATGTTAATGAAATGAAAGAGTAAACTGACCAATGAAAGATGCCGCTTTTTACTCCTGCTAGTTTTTATATTTTGTTTGTTATTTATCTCCGTTACTTATTTCTCTTTTCAAGCGTGGTGTCAGCTTAAGCCTAAACTAATGCAATTCATTTTATGAAAACGGTCAATTTAGAGACAGGTTTTAATCACCCTGCCTCGCCTTAACAGGACTTCACCATTATGCTTTGGATTCTTATTTCGCTGTTTTTCTGTTGGTTAATCTTCCGGGAAATCAGAGGAGCCATTGTGCCTCGGCCGGGTTATGGGCACCCGGAACCAGTATACATACCCTACCTGTTTTTTTGCGCAATTCTGGCAGCGTCATTTGCCTGGCATCCTCTACATTACTGGTATTTCGAGCGGCATTTATCAGCCATCACTACACAGTTAGCTGATTCGCACCCAGCAAAATTTCATTGTAATACGGCTTTTGACGCTATGTTCGACAACGATCCCTTTGCTGCTGGGCATGCGAGTCTTGAAACCGGTCAAATCGTCTTTCAGCTTAAATGGTGCGCAACACTCTTGGATTATCTGGACCATCCGGAACAAGCCACTCCACAAGAACTGCACAGTTTGAATATGCTAACCCATGAAAGTATGCATGTGCGTGGTGAACGCAACGAAGCTAAAACAGAGTGTCAAGCTATTCAAAGAAACTACCGCGCGGCAAAGTTGCTTGGCGTTGCTGACCACATCGCCAAGAAAAACGCTCTGGATATTTACTTTGTTAATTATATGAAACTACGTAGTGCACCGGATCGAGTAGCGTCCTATTATTCAGACCAATGCGCACCTGGTAAAGCAATGGACGAACATTTAAGCGATTCTACCTGGCTGGCGCTTGAGTAACAGTGAAGACACAAGTAAACAACCCGGAGGTTTTATATTGCTGGAAAACGGTCTCCTTTAAAAACCGTAGGTAGCGGTTTCCCCACACACGAGTCTAGCCTCTACAACAAATCAGCAACTCACATATCACTTGAAACCCTCACACCATTCATTGCCATAGCTGTTACCGACAAAACACAGATTTTTGCACACTACCGATTCAAAAAACAACGACAGCATTGGATTTAAAATTCACCCATACCCTGTCTCCCAGCTTTATTTTTAATTCATCTAACGCCTGATAGGTTATGAGTACCTTGAATACGACACCGGTATCTACATTGACCCGTACAACACCCATTTCATCAGCAATCATAATAACTCTCCCAAGAAAGTTATTACGCATGCTCGATTCCAGTGCCGTGGTGGACAAAACTATATCTTGAGGATTAATTGAAGCGTGACGCCCCTTGCTGATAGCATCAGGTAATTGAATACACAATGAACTGCTATGAAACTCATGCTGCTTAATTTCACCATGAAATACATTAATCAACGGCGTCATCACTTGCTTACCGTCAGCAAGTGCAAGCACATTATCCGCTAACGCAAAACCTTGTAAGCGATCATGCGTGCTAAAAATCAATGTCTTGCCGGTTTTCTGTGTATAACTTTGCAAAAATAATTCCAGGGCCTGGGCACTATTTTGATCCAGATAACTAAATGGTTCATCTAGTATTAGAGCTTCGGGTGCTAGAACCAGAATACGTGCCAAAGCGACTTTTTGCAGTTCACCACCGGATAATAATTTAGCTTGCTGGTGCATACAATGGCTTATATCCAGTTGCTTTAAGACCTGTAATATTTTTTCATGACGCTGCAATTTATGCTGTATTTTTAAACCGAAATCAATATTGTCATAAACAGTTCCTGCGAGCATAAAAGGCTTTTGTGCAAGAAAACCAACACGCCGTCTATACTGAATTAAATCTCGTTGATTGACACTTTGCTGCTTGAAATAAATTTCGCCCTGAGTAGGACTTGTTAAAAAAGCAAGTATATTGAGTAAAGTACTTTTTCCTGAGCCATTAGCACCAATTAACGCAGTTATTTTCCCCTCTTCTATTTGTAAATGCTCTAGAGACAGCACCGGCTTATTGGTATAGGAATAGCGTAGCTGATTTAATTGATAAATATTTGTCATGGTATTTTTGTAAGTAGAAGAATCAGGGGAAAACACATACAATACAAAGTATGAAATGATTTTCCGTAAAATCAGTATCATTTAACTGTAAATTAAAAATTCCTGTCCATGAATCTTCTTTAAATTAACACACCTATTATGCTAAAAAATATACTTTTACTTAGTTTTTGTCTTATTATAAATTCTGCCTATGCGCAAGACAGCTTACGCATGTCAACTACTACCAGCACTGAAAACTCGGGCTTGCTGAAAGTTCTCAACCCATTGTTTGAAAAACGCAATAATGTGAAGCTTGATATCATAGCCGTCGGCACAGGCAAAGCACTTCGTTTAGCAGAAAATGGCGATGTCGACGTAGTATTTGTTCACGCGCCCGCTGCTGAACTAAAATTCGTGCAAGAAGGTTACGGTACAGATAGAAAAGCCGTGATGCATAATGATTTTGTGCTCATTGGGCCTAAATCTAACCCTGCCCATATTGATATCAATCAACCCATTGTCAATGCACTTCAACAAATTGCTCAGGCACAAGTCAGTTTTATTTCCCGCGGCGATGACTCCGGCACGCATAAAAAAGAGCTGTCTTTATGGCAACAAGCTGACATAACGCCGGCTAGTCCCTGGTACCTTGAAGCCGGACAAGGTATGGGTGCAGTCATTAAAATTGCCGATGAGAAACAAGCTTATACGCTAACTGACCGGGGCACTTATCTTGCATTTAAGGATAAAATAAACCTGGTTATTGTTAATCAAGGGGATAAGGCTCTGTTTAATCCGTATCATATTATCGCGGTAAATCCGGCTAAACATAAGCACGTACAATATGATCTGGCTAAGAAATACATAGCTTTTGTCACCAGCACTGAAGGGCAAGCGCTGATTGGCAACTATAAAAAACACGGCGAGCAATTATTTTATCCTGATGCTGAATGATTCTAACGCAGCGGGCTATGTTCAATTTATATAAGCCTAGCTTCTTGGAACTCCTTCGCCACCTGTTAGCTCCTGCACTTATGCAGCCTTTCTTGTCTGGCAAATAACTGTATTCGCGTGCTCATTTATCCGATGTTTTAAGATAGTTTCCGCCTAAATTATTTTTGCCGCTTGCTCAATTCTCTTACCACTGCCTATTTTTTCAACGCCTTGGCAAATGCATCAGCCATAGACCCTTGTACTGGTGCTGCCGGGCTAGCTCGTTTAGGTTTCTGGCTTGTTCTCGCTAGTGTCTTAGCCTTATCGGATTTTCCAGCATTGCTTTCTGCGGTTGCTTCTTTTTTCATCGACAAAGCAATTCGCTTGCGCGCTACATCAACTTCTATTACTTTAACCTTAACCATATCCCCTGTTTTCACCACCTCGCGAGGATCTTTTACAAATACATCGGCTAAATGCGAGATATGCACTAAACCATCCTGATGCACTCCGATATCAACAAAGGCACCAAAATTTGCGACATTAGTAACTACGCCGTCTAAACTCATACCTTCTTTCAGGTCGGTAATTTTTTCTATGCCTGCTTTGAAGGTTACGCTTTTAAATTCAGGGCGGGGATCACGGCCCGGTTTTTCTAGTTCCTGCAGAATATCAGTAACGGTGGGTAAACCGAATTTTGCATTGGTGTAATCCGCGGCTGTTAAATTGCGTAGAAAAGCGCTTTTACCCAGTAACTCATGGATTTGCGTGCCTGTTTTTTGCACTATATCCTCAATGACAGGATAGGCTTCGGGATGTACTGATGACGCATCAAGCGGGTTATCACCGTTCATTATGCGTAAAAAACCTGCCGCCTGTTCATAAGCTTTCTCGCCTAAACGCGGGACTTTTTTGAGTTGCTTGCGGTTTTTGAAAGCGCCTTGCTCATCCCGAAAAGCGACAATATTATGGCTGATGGTACTGGATAAACCTGATACCTGTTTCAGCAGGGCTGCAGACGCAGTATTAACATCAACTCCGACGGCATTTACACAATCTTCGACGACAGCATCAAGTCCACGGGCTAACTGGATTTGATTAACATCATGCTGATATTGTCCGACACCAATGGATTTAGGTTCTATTTTAACCAGTTCTGCGAGTGGATCTTGTAGGCGGCGGGCTATAGAGACGGCACCGCGTAGCGAAACATCAATATCCGGAAATTCTTTTGATGCCAGTTCAGACGCTGAATAAACCGAAGCGCCTGCTTCAGAAACGGTGATTTTGCTGAAGTTTAAATCTTTGTGCTGCTTCATCAGGTCTGCAACCAGTTGATCGGTTTCTCTTGAGCCTGTGCCATTTCCAATACTGACCAGTTGCACCTGATGTTGTGCAATAAGTTTAGCAAGTGTAGCTATCGAAGCATCCCATTGATTTCTAGGTGCATGAGGGTAAATAGTCTCGGTAGCCAGTAATTTTCCGGTGGGATCTACGACTGCGACTTTTACCCCGGTACGGATACCTGGATCTAGACCTAATGTGGTTTTAGGGCCCGCAGGTGCAGCCAGCAATAAATCTTTTAGATTATTGGCAAAAACGCGTATCGCTTCGAGCTCTGCAGTTTCGCGTAATTGTTGCTTCAAGTCTAAATCAATACGGGTAAAAAGTTTAACTTTCCAGGCAAACCGCGCTGTTTCTGCTAACCAGGCATCTGCGGCTTTGCTGGTATCAGTTACCTGAATATGCCGTGCGACGATTTGCGCACAAAGTTGATGTTCTTGTTTTTCATCATTACCAGGCATTAAAGTCAGGTTGAGTAAATTCTCATTGCGGCCACGAAAGAGGGCTAAAGCCCGATGCGAAGGAATTTTATTGATCGCTTCCTGAAAATCAAAATAATCTTTAAATTTTGCCGCTTCTGCTTCCTTATCTTTGGCGACAACTGAATGCACTATGCCTTTTTGCCAGATACGCTCACGTAAGGTACTTACTATCTCGGCGTCTTCGGAGATGCGTTCCATAATAATCTGGCGCGCACCGTCTAAGGCTGCAGCGATATCAGGGACAGCCTTATCTGTATTGATATAAGTGACTGCGATTTGCTCCGGGATGCAATTTCTATCCTCTAAAATAGCATCGGCTAAAGGCTCCAGACCGGCTTCACGCGCTATCTGCGCTTTAGTACGACGTTTGGGTTTATACGGTAAATATAAATCTTCCAGACGGGTTTTGGTGTCGGCATCTTTAATGGCTTGCTCTAAAGCAGCTGTGAGTTTCCCTTGGGAATCGATGCTTGCTAAAATTGTTTCGCGTCGTGCATTCAATTCGCGTAAATAAATCAAGCGTTCATCTAATAGACGTAACTGGATGTCATCTAGTCCACCGGTGACTTCTTTGCGATATCGGGCAATAAATGGCACAGTTGCACCTTCATCTAAAAGTGTTACTGCTGCACTGACTTGTTTTTGGGAAACAGCTAATTCGCTGGCAATTTTCTGGATAACGTCCATTTATATGCGTTTTACGTAATGGATTAAAAAGTCGTGAATTGTATCAATTTTTTAAACTGCATTGTTATTTATACTTCGCACAGCCACGATTGCGGTTTTCTGGCGGCCGATTTTTGCCGATAGCTGCGTTGCTAAAACAGTTGCGTAGCTGGGGCTATGCGCCAGTTTCAGCGCCTTGCTCTCGACCAAAATCAACTCGCTATAAAATCCGCAACCGTCACCGCGCGAAGTATAACTGGATTAATTTACACATTCTAAACAGTTCACGGAAAGAGATTTTGCTTGTTTTTAATGTCTGAAGTAATGATATGCGAAATATGATCAAAAGACCTTACCCCTAATAAAGCAGACCGAGTATGGATAAAAGCAGTTCCATTAATTCAGGTTATGCGCAGCAATTTGTTACGATTGAGATAGCGTTTGTGTGCTCATTAAAGCAGCCCTTACATTTCTCAATCAAGCAAGCGCCCCCACATATCATAATCATCCACTTCTTCTATTTCTACATTGACCAGGTCACCGACTGTTAAATGCGTCGCACCATCGATAAATACCTGTCCATCGATTTCTGGCGCATCAGCTTTACTTCTAGCAACAGCACCTTCTGCTACTATCTCATCTATAATGACTTGTTCGATTCTGCCCACACGTAGCTGTAATCTTGCGGCACTTATCTCCGCCTGATGCGCCATAAAACGAGCTAACCGCTCCTGTTTGATTTCTTCCGGGACAGCATCTGGTAATTCATTTGCTACTGCACCTTTAACCGGAGAATAAGCAAAACAGCCCACGCGATCTAACTGCGCTTGGGTCAGGAAATCCAGTAATTCTTGAAATTCTGCTTCAGTTTCACCTGGAAAACCGACGATAAAGGTACTACGCAGAATAATATCAGGACAAACTGTACGCCATGCCTTAATCCGCGCCAGATTATTTTCCGTTGCGGCGGGACGTTTCATTAATTTTAGAATACGTGTATTGGCATGCTGAAAAGGAATGTCTAAATACGCTAATATTTTGCCCGCAGCCATTAAAGGCACGACTTCATCTACATGCGGGTAGGGATAAACATAATGCATACGTACCCATATACCTAATTCACCCAGAGCTTCTGCCATATCATAGAAACGTGTCCTGACTTGTTTACCCTGCCATTCATAACTCTGATATTTTAAATCCAGTCCATAAGCACTCGTATCCTGAGAAACCACTAGCAACTCTTTGACCCCGGCATCAGCCAAGCGCCTAGCTTCTAACAACACCTCATCGACAGGACGACTGACTAAATCACCACGCATAGAGGGAATTATGCAAAAGGTACAACGATGATTACAGCCTTCTGCTATTTTTAAATAGGCATAATGTTTGGGCGTTAGCTTTATCCCTTGCGGTGGTACCAAACTAGTATAGGGGTCATGCATAGGTGGTAAATGCTTGTGTACTGCACTAACCACTTCCTCTAAGGCATGAGCACCAGTAATTTCTAGAACTTGAGGGTGACGTTCTAAAATTTCATCTGCCCGCGCACCTAAACAACCGGTAACAATCACTTTTCCATTTTCAGTAATGGCCTCACCAATACTGTCGAGTGATTCTTCTACTGCTGCATCGATAAAACCACAGGTGTTAACCACTACAAGGTCAGCACCATCATAATTGGGTGCAACTTCATACCCCTCAGAACGTAATTTGGTCAAAATACGCTCGCTATCTACCAATGCTTTCGGGCAGCCCAGGCTTATAAATCCAATTTTGGGTATTTTCATGTTTTTGTTGTCGATGTTCTGTTTGATATTAAGAGTTATATATAAATTACTGGTTTGATCTCAGCAGCTCAGGTAGCTTGCCTAAGTTATGCGCTGCGCATCGCTAAATTAATTGCTATAAACGGCTTCTACTTTGCGCATTATTTTTGTCTGCCTGGTGCAATGGAAACGACATATTGTCCCATCTAAATAACTAGAAGTGTATAGCCAACCAAATATTGTCTATCTCGGGCTTCGTCCACTCTACTCTATGTTTACAATATGCCGGAATAAGTAAATAATCGCCAGCTTGTAGGTTTATTAACTGTCTCTGCTCTGCTAATTCCAGAATTGCCTCGCCTTGTACTAGTACTACCCATTCATCATGATCCTGCTCATACCATTCGTCGTCAGCATTGGCATGACCTCTGGAAACAATTCTTTCTATCTTTAGGTTGTCATGTTGCAACAGAGTGGTAAATAATTCCTCAGGCATCTGGTCTGGAATATCAGCAAATATATTGTTCACTTTAAATACTCTGGAGTTTAGGAGAAATCATTCTCAGCACACACATTTAAACCAAATTATACTGATGTGACTATTAAGCTTTAAACTATTTTGACCGATGCTCAACATAAGACCATTCCTGCTTTTATTATCTATTTTTTTTAGTTCGCTAGCCCAGGTGAATGCTCAGGAAGACATCCATAACTGGCAATTAGTCAAAGATGAAAATGCTATAAAAGTCTATCTTCGTCGACTTCCCTATTCCGATTATAAAGAGTTCAGAGGACGAATGCTGCTAAACACAAGCATGGATGAGCTGTTATCATTTATTAACAATGCCAGTTTCTGTGCAGCATGGCGCTATAAATGTATCAAAATGCTTAATCTCAGTGATGGCTATATCTACAAACTCAGTAGCTTGCCCTGGCCTTTAAATAATCGCTATACCGTGATGCACTCACAACTACAATTCGACAAAAAAAATAACATTTATACCCTGCGCTTAAAAAATATCCAACGCAAGCGATTACCCGCGCATATTCTGGCGCAATTACCTGAGCAAGAAAATACAGTGCAAATGCGCTACTCTGATGGTTTTTGGCAATTTAAACTAAACGGCAGCTCGAGTATTGATATTACTTATCAAATGCATGGCGACCCTGCCGGTGTTATTCCTTCTGCCCTTGCAAATCAGGGAATTACCAATGCCGCCTTTGTCACCCTGAGTAATTTAAAAAAGCATTTTTCTGCCCAGCAATAACCAACAAACAGATAGTGCCGATTTAAAGCTCTTTCACATTATTCAATAGCTTGCAAAGCCAGGCATTGCTCATCAATAGATAAGGAAAGCTTACCTAATAACAACTGCTGCAATTCTTTCCCTACCATACTATATCGCCAGCCATGCAATAACAGGCTATCCTGATCATCTTGTAATAACTGCTCCAGATCTTTACGAGTGGCCAGAATCACTGGATTTAACGAGTTTGCATCGGCACGTAAACGTACGATGCCGCTTAAAATATCCAGCACCGCTTCTTGTTGCTGGGTTTTTTTATTATTTACCTTGTTTTTTAATTTCAAGCCAGGCATGTCCTGTGCTTTAACAATTAGCTCACATATCTGTTTGCCACTGCGTCGGACAAAACCATCATTCATGCCTCGAATTTCAGCCAATGCCTTTAAATTAACTGGCTGTAATTTTGCCATATCCAGAATAAGTTCATCGCGCAAAATCCAGTTTTTGGGCCTATCGTCTTGTTTTGCGATTTGCTCACGCCATTCGGCTAACACTTGCACAATCGCTAACTGCTTACCAGTCAGTTTGTTTTTTCCGCGTATTTTTAACCACGCATTTTCAGGCGGTATATCATACAGGTCCTCATTCATTAATTGCTCAAAGTCTTCCTTTAACCAATCTTCACGACCTAATTCCTGTAATTTTTGCTGCATCATCTGATAGATTTTAGCTAAATAGATGACATCATCTGCCGCATATTGTATTTGGTCGGCCGATAGAGGTCGCTGACTCCAGTCTGTGCGCGTATGTATTTTGCTGAGATTAATATTCAAAAACCCGGAAACCAGCATGGCATAACCCGTATTTTCCTGAAAACCCAGTAAGGGCGCTACTAACTGTGTATCGTAAACAGGGACTGGCAATTTGCCGCTAAGCTGATAGAAAATCTCTACATCTTGCCGACAAGAATGTAAAACCTTGATAATCGCAGCATCATTGATAATGGCAAATAATTCATCTAGCTGCCCTTCCAGTGCAATGGGATCAACACAAGCCACCCACTCCAGCGTCGCAATTTGTAACAGGCAAAACTTGGGGTAATAGGTTTTTTCGCGTAAGAACTCGGTATCAATCGCAAGCCACGGCTCTTGTTTCATTTTCTGGCAAAGGTCATGTAGCAAAGCTACAGAATCAACAAACTGAATTTCATTCATGCTTTTTATTTTTTTTATAGGAGTAGAATACACAAGAAAATAAACACCCAGACACTGAGTAAGGCTAAGTATTTAATTTTACTGGTCTAAACTAGGATTGACCGGCTTTTATTTTATTCGCCGCAAGATAATGTCTGCGCGTGCCACGCCGATAATTTTTTTCTGCCTGAAATTTCTTGCCCGAGCCACTTAGGCGTTTAATATCCAGAGCTTTTTGATTTATTTCCAATGCTTTAAAGGTTTGTAATATTTCAACAGGCATACCAGGCGGCAGGCTCAAAACAGTATAATGATCAAAAATATCTACATAACCAATTTTCTTACGTTCAACACCCGCCTCTTCGACCAGAATATCTTTAATAAGATTTACGCTAACTTTATGAGTACGCCCAACCTCAATTCGATAGCGAACCATTTCCGCATGGAGTAATTCATACGCCTTTTGTTTTTCCACAGTGAACTTATTATTTTCAAGCTCACTAAGTTTCGGTTGAGGGTCATTAATAAATAATAAGGCTGCGGCTAAATCCAGATAATCTAACTGCAAATGACGGGCACTTACCTCAATTAGTGCTTTATTCGCCGTTAAATCCTCCTTGGCAATCACTTCCCTTAATTGCTTTTCCAGGCTAGTCTGCTTTTCTATTTCACTGCTGACATTGCTTTCATTATTCATTTAACGCCTCTAAACGAATATCAACATACGCTTCGTCTCGCAAACGCCTTAACCATAACTCTGTTTCTTCTTCTATTTTTCGTTTACGAATATCATCACGCGCCTGGTTGCGCTTTTGCTGCTCCTTATTATCTTTATTTCGGCGCTCTAACACTTGAATCAAATGCCAGCCAAACTGAGTCTGCACGGGTTCACTTAATTCATTAATTTCCAGTTCAGTCATGGATTTTTCAAAAGGCGGGACTAATAAACCAGGTGTCACCCAGCCTAATTCCCCTCCATTTAATGCCGACCCGGGATCCTCAGAGTTAGCTTTTGCTAAAGCAGCAAAATCATCACCATCGGCAATACGAGCAGCCATGACTTGTAGACGTTTTTGTGCTTCTTCGTCATTAATTAATTCATTGGTTTTAATAAGTATATGTCGTACCCGGGTTTCCGTAATCATATGTGAATCTATGCCGGTACTATCGAGCAATTTGAGAATATGAAATCCCCCGGGACTACGAATAGGTCCGGCTACATCGCCTTTACTCATAGTCTTGACTACGTCAACAAAAAGAGTAGGAAGCTGATTTAAAGTTCGCCAGCCTAGGTCCCCTCCTTGTAATGCATTAGCGCCATCTGAAACACTGACCGCCATTTGCATAAAATCCGATCCTTTACGTAATTGTTTAATCACTGATAACGCTTCCGTTTCTTCGGTCTGTATAGTTGTTGCAGAAGCCCCTTCAGGAACTGAAATTAGTATATGGCCTAATAAATATTTAATTTTTTGCTCTTCAGAACTGATTTCAGTTTCCAGGTAGTGATCAACCTCTTGCTCGGAAACCTTTACCCGGCTACCAATTTCATGATTACGCAATTGATTAATTATAATTTCTTTACGCACACTCTCTTTGAATGTCTCATAACTCATGCCTTGTGCTATTATTTCTTGCTTAAAACTGCTTAAATTCATGCCATTTTGCCCGGCAATTTCGATCATAGAGCTTTCCAGTATTTCATCCGTGACGTTAACGCCTGCCTTTTGTGCTAACTGGCTTTGCAAGGCTCCTATTATTAAACGTTCCAGCACTTGTTTATACAAAATATTCTCTGGTGGCATCTGAACATTATTAGCTTTTAATTTACCAATAACAGCAGCTACTTCTTGAGCTAGCTCACTTTCCAGAATAATATCATCTTCAACAACTGCCACAATTCCATCCAGTTTTTCTGCGCCAGACAACGCAAAACTTGCTATTACCAGCAATACTATTCCTATAATCTGTGTCGTTATTTTTCTCATCATTTTAATAATTTGGTTTTCTATATCCGGAAATGTTTTCCAGTAAAAAGTCTTCTACCTTCTCACCTAAACTTGTAAAACCTTTTAATTCAAGTTGAAAAAATATTGAATTTTGTGGTTCCGCTCCCTCGAATCCCCCTGATGCCGTACTAAGAAGAAATTGTCTATAAATAACTCTTAAACGCCAACAGCAGCTATCTTTTTCAATGCCTGCAAAATACTCTAAATTTTTCTGATCCAATATAGAATATCGATACAGACCGATAGCGCTCCAGCCATCATAAATAGGAACTATAGCCGATGCAACCACCTGATTCTGAGCAAACTGTCCAAACTCAATCTGTTCTTGCTGATAGCGATAACCAACATTTAAGATTATGTTATTACCCAGACCACGATAACGTAAATCGGCATTGCCTCGATTAACTCTATTCTTGGAAAAATTCCATTGCATTTCCGAGGTAAATTTTAATTCATCGGTTATCTCACTACTTAATTCTGTAATCAAATTTGACAGAAATCCAGTATGCACTTCATTGCCCACTAAATTTACCTTTCTATCTGCAAAGTAAAATATTTCACCGATAGTAAACTTCAAGCGGTCACGCCCATCTTCAATCAGACGTGTCGTTACAGCTGCTGATATTTGATTGGCATTCTGTGTTTTATCTACACCATTAAACTGATTATCTCTAAATAACTGTCCATAACTAAAAGTATATTGAGAAGTATCAAAGTTCGGTAACTCACTTTGATCGACATACGGTACATATAAATAATATAAGCGCGGCTCAATGGTATGAGTTATGGTATCAAAGTCTTTTTCGAAAAATAAGCCGCTGTCTAAAGATACGAGAGGTAAGGTTTTATTTAAACTGTTTGCCCCCCCTGTTGTCTGGTTGTCAAGCCAGTATTGTGTATGTTGCAGCGCTACCTTAGGGATAATAAAGCCGGACTGTGAAACCAATGGAAAACTAACCGATGGTTTAATATTAAAACGCTGACCCTGTGGCTGACCATCAGGAAAATGGCGCTGAAAATACACATACTCACTATCCATCCCCAATTCCAGAGGCAGATGCTCATTGAAGGCTTTAAACATATCCAGTTTTAACTGCGGTAAACGCCGATAAGGGACATTTTCATTACTTACACCTGGATCGATATTTTGATAATTATCAACTCTTGCACTCATCGACATCCAGGGCAATGTATAAGCAACTCTGGCATTACTAGCCAGGTAACGGTTGCGATTGTTTAAACCTAGAGAACCATCTAAATCATTAAAATAAGCATTATCAGAAACATAATTGGCATCAATATTCATACTCAGATTATCTGTAAACCTGGTACCATTCTGAAAGCTTCCCCCCCAACGCAGAGTTTTTGTTAACTGATCTTCCGGCATGATTTCAAAATTAATATCACTAAGCGACCTTTGCCATAGAAAGCGAAAGTCTGCCCCCATCATAAAGCCACGCTCGGTCATATATCGTGGCGCTAAAACCAAATCATAATTAGGCGCCATATTCCAGTAAAAAGGCAGCCTGATATCAACCCCACTACGCCCGGACAATCCCACGCTAGGGGTTAGTAAACCTGTTAGTCGTCTATCATCAATAGGAAAAGATCCGTAAGGAAAATACATGACTGGAACGCTTTTAAACTCCATCCAGCCATGCTTTATCGTTGCGCGACCCGTTTCATCATTAACCTTCATTCGGGAAGCATGCAATATCCAGTCCTGATTGCCGGGCTCACAGGCGGTGTAAGTTACTTCTTTATAACGACTGAATGTAGGGCTGTCACGATAGACAGTATCGGCACTTCCACGTATAGGCGATGATGGGATGATAAAAGACACATTGCGTAACAAGGAGGAGTCATCCTGCAAATTGACTTGTGCTGAAGTACTATGCAGCGCCATACCACCATCACTGTAAATGATATCGCCATATAAATTAAGCACTCCGGAAACCTGATTATAATCAGCCTGGTTTGCCATTACGTGTTGATCTGCACGTTTTAAATCTATATTATTTGTCATGCTAAAAAATTCTGCATCAAACATTTCACTGCCACCAGCAAAAACATCCATTGCAGATTTTCCGCGCAACTGCTTATCGACAGTATATGTTGGCTGCGGCCCTAATTTTAAACTACAGATTGACCAGGGATCTTGATCAAACTCTGCCTGAAGACGTGAAAAAACCTGTTCTCGCTCGTCATCAAATGTTTTATTAAACCAAAAACTGTTGTTTATTTCTTGTGCTTCCAGTTTTTCGGTCTCTTCAAGCGCGCATTGCTGAGCAGAACTGCTGACATTACATTCCGCATCCAGTTCATCTGCTTTAGCAACCGTTAATACCATTATTGATATATTGACAAAAAATAGTAATAAACGCAGCAACATGTACACTAAAAACCTGAAAATTAAAAATCCAATAAAGCCCACACGGTCAGGCAAAATATCATAAAATAACAATCATCCATTTTACCTTACTTTTCAAGCCTCTTTATAAAAGAATGATAACGGCAAGTGATGATAGAGCAAAAGCCATTCTGCAATGGTTAACAAACGATCTGAATTTGGACATAACGCAATTTGAAACCGCTTCCAGCGATGCCAGTTTCAGGCGCTATTTCCGCGTACAGCATCAACAACAATATTATATAGTGATGGATGCCCCGCCCGATAAAGAAGATACCGCTCCTTTTATAAAAGTCGCACAGCTATTTTCAGAGGCACAGGTCAATGTACCCGATATTATTCAGCAAAATAGCCAACAAGGTTTTTTACTACTCGAAGATTTCGGTTCCTCTTGCCTATTAGACCAGCTAAATGATTCAACGGTAGAGATTTTATATAAACATGCATTAGACAGCCTGATCACTCTACAAAAAAATGTAGACATACACAGTTGTGCTTTGCCACATTACAGCTCCGAATTACTCAAGAGTGAACTACTATTGTTTAGTGACTGGTTTCTAAAACAGCAATGTAAACTCACGTTAAGCGATGCACAACAAGCCCTTATTGAGACTACTTATGCCTTTTTAATTAACTCAGCACTACAGCAAACTCAGGTCTGCGTGCATAGAGATTACCATTCACGCAATCTAATGCACCTAAATAACAACACCCCGGGGATTATTGACTTCCAGGATGCAGTTATCGGCCCGGTAACTTATGATGCGGTTTCCTTATTAAGAGACTGCTATATAAGCTGGTCAGATGAGCAAATTGATCACTGTTTACAACCCTATTACCAGCAATTAAAACAAGCTAAGCTCATCGCATGTGATTTTAATCAGTTCAAACGTGATTTTGATCTAATGGGTATACAACGACACTTAAAAGCGATAGGTATTTTTTCGCGGCTTAATATCAGAGATGGAAAAAGTGCTTATCTGGGTGATATTCCGCGTACGCTGAATTATGTCATCAGTATTAGTCAGCGCTATCCAGAATTAAAGGACTTTCATGCGTTTTTAGTGGATATTGTATTACCCATCAGTAAACGCGTACTATGAAAGCGATGATACTAGCCGCAGGGCGTGGCGAAAGAATGCGCCCGCTTTCTGACCATACGCCCAAACCTTTATTAAAAGTTGCGGGAAAATCACTTATTGAATATACAGTTGCAGCATTGGTGACTGCAGGCATCACTGATATCGTCATTAATCTAGCTCACTTAGGCGAACAAATAAAACATAACTTAGGAGATGGTTCACACTATCACGCCAACATCACTTATTCGGATGAAGGGGCAACTGGATTAGACACTGCCGGCGGTATCAAAAAAGCATTACCACTACTAGGCAGCTCCCCTTTTCTGGTGGTTAATGCAGATATCAGTTGTGACTTTCCTTTCCAGAGTTTAATTAACAAAGATTGTGACCTGGCGCATTTAATCTTAGTCAATAATCCTGAACACCATCCTGATGGCGATTTTGCGTTCAACTCTCAATTTACACTGACACCTGAAGGTGCGCCAAAATATACTTATAGTGGCATAGGACTTTATCACCCGGATTTATTTGCCAATATCAGCGGCGGCAAATCCGCCCTCGCCCCTTTATTAAAAAATGCTATGCAAGCAAATCGAGTAACTGGCGAACTATATCAAGGCTTCTGGATGGATATTGGTACGCCGGAGCGTTTAGAAGAATTAAATGCAATAATAATAAATAATTCACAGCGCACACAAAGGCACCACACCACAACTCCAACAAGCAGATAACTATGGACTTTATCTCCCGTCCATCTATATTAGCGCTGCTTTCCATCAGTGTATTTTTAGCGCTTTGGCAGGGTCTTGCCATTTATTTAGATACCATTACTTTGCCCACGCCTTTTGTGGTCGCAAATGTACTATTAGAAGAAATCGCTAGTGGCCAATTACCACATCATTTAAGCAAGACTTTATATCGTCTCATAATTAGTTTTAGCATAGCCATGTTTCTAGGTTGCGCAATCGGCATTATGTTAGGGAGACATAAGCAAATAGATTATTTTTTTGATAACTGGCTGGTAATTTTTCTGAATGTTCCCGCCTTAGTCACTATTATTCTTTGTTATGTCTGGTTTGGATTAGTCGAGTCTGCCGCCATTCTTGCTGTCGTAATCAACAAATTACCAAATGTAATTGTTACTATCCGTGAAGGCACTCGCTCTCTGGATAGCGAATTATTAGATATGGCAAAGTGCTATCGCTTTGGCAAAGGTAAAACCTTACGCCATGTTATCTGGCCACAATTACATCCTTTTGTTATGGCAGCAACACGTACGGGCCTGGCGTTAATCTGGAAAATCGTTTTGGTTGTAGAAATGCTGGGGCGTAGTGATGGCATGGGCTACCAGTTACATTTATTTTTTCAGCTATTTGATGTGGCCAGCATCCTGGCTTATACAATAGCCTTTGTGGCATTAATTCAGGCAATTGAATTATTGATACTCAAGCCACTGGATAAAAAAGCGCAAAGGTGGCGTCGATGAGTCAGCTAACTATTCAAATTAATGATAAATCCTATATCAACTCTACCGACAAAACAACTAAACAAGTCATAAAAAACCTCCAGCTCACTCTGACTAATAATGAATTTGTTTGTCTGGTTGGACCGTCCGGTTGTGGTAAAACCACTTTATTAAATATTTTAGCAAAACTGGATACACAGTTTTCCGGCTGCATCGAATTACAACCTAAACACATCCAGCCCAAAGTAGGATATGTATTTCAAAACCCACGATTGCTGCCATGGCGAACTGTGTACGAGAACATTCAATTAGCATCTGCAGCTAAATCCGAAACCCTGGATTTCTTACTCGCCAGCATGGATCTGGCAGATGAAAAAGACAGCTACCCGGAACACTTATCTTTAGGTATGAGCCGCCGCGTTTCTATTATTCGGGCGTTTGCCAATGATCCTGACTTATTATTGATGGATGAACCTTTTGTATCACTTGATCCACCCACGGCACGCCAGGTACGCGCACTACTGATTGATTTATGGTCTAAACGTCCACATAAAGTTTTATTTGTGACCCATGATTTACGCGAAGCAATCACTTTGGCAGATCAACTCATTTTTCTCAGTAGCAGTCCTATGTCAGTAATCAGCGAAGTTCCTGTGACTATTCCCAGAAATGAACGTCTTCAGGAAATAAAAATTGAGCAATTTAGGCAACAGTTATTTATTGATTATCCGCAAATAGCTGAGTTATTATAGCGTTTCTGCATTCAGAATTAATTATAATATCCTTAAACGGAGAACGAGGCCTTATGAAAATATCTCTTATTATTAGCATTTTAACCGCGACACTTAGTTTGATCCCAAACATTAGCGCTGCTAAAAGCGACGATAGTAAATACCCTGCTGCTAACTTCCAACCTAAAGTTGTTTTTCAGAGTGAAGAAGCTAGCAATGCGTCAGGCTCTAGCAGAACTATGGGTGAAAAATCAGTTCATGATGCTAATTATCCTGCAGCAAACTTTGAACCTAAAGTTCTATATCAGGATAAAGACGCTATCAAAACTACCAGCACTTCGACATTCAAAGGTGAAAAATCAGCCTATGACCCTGATTATCCTGCAGCAAACTTTGAACCTAAAGTCATTTATCCTTAAATCACATTGTTATTGAGTTACACCAGAGTTACATCAGGCTAATCTGGGAGAATGGAACTAAAGATCCCTCGAGCTCCCAGAGGTCTAGTCACTAGCAAACAGATCTCGCATATAAACCTTGCTCTCAACATCTGTAAAATTATCAGTTAAGCATAATCCACATCAGTTTTTTGCTTAACCTCGGGTCATTCTTTTATAACTTTGAGTTAAGAGTTCACTCGCTTCAAAGA
This sequence comes from uncultured Methylomonas sp., assembly GCA_964459125.1. Taxonomy (GTDB): domain Bacteria; phylum Pseudomonadota; class Gammaproteobacteria; order Methylococcales; family Methylomonadaceae; genus Methyloprofundus. The sequence goes on from CAYWLM010000014.1 coordinate 36,372, forward strand.
CTACTGTGAAATTGGTAGCCTCAATATCTTTCGCTTTAATACATTTCATAAAGCCTTGAACAGAAGAAGCACGAAAGTAAATGTTGCAAGCAAGAAAAAGGATTTGCTGCGAGTAAAAGCAATATTGCACGCATTGCAATCAGGTGATGGCTTTGATGTTGCCAGTGATACCATTAAAAATCAAGTTGGCTGTCCCCCTATGAACCATCAGTTTATATAGGTACGCCTTGTTCACCCACATCTAAAGCTGAAGGTCATCCAGAGGGCTTATTACTCCTTGCCCGCCTTGATTAAGGACATGTGTATAGATCATTGTGTCCCAGCAGTATTTGAATCGTTCTAATATCCGTACCGCGCTGTAACAAATGCGTCGCAAAACTATGTCTAAAAGTATGCGCACTTACGTTTTTTACAATGCCTAATTTTTTTACCGCGACTTTGATCGCTTTATTAATCGCTGACTGATCAATATGATGCCGTCGTATCTTATTCTCTAAACGAGGGTCCGTTGACACATTTCTAGCTGGAAATACATATTGCCAGCCCCACTCTGTTTCAGCATTAGGGTATTTTTTGCTTAATGCATTGGGCAAATATACTGCGCCTAACCCACTTAGCAAATCTTTTTCGTGAATGAGCTTTACACGTTGCAAGTGAGCTTCAATCTGAGGTATGACATTAACCGAAAAAGTCGTTACTCAGTCCTTATTACCCTTTCCAGAACGAACCGTAATCTACTTATATTCAAAGTCAATATCCTGAACACGAAGCCTCACTGCCTCAGTAATACGTAGCCCACTACCATACAGCAGTTTTAACACTAACTGTGGAACACCTTCTAATAAAGTAATCACTTGCTTTACTTCATCCTGAGTCAGTACAACAGGAATCTTGCGATTTTTAGTAGAACGAACTGCATCTACTGTCTTTTCCAGTGGTTTTTCTAGCACTCGCTTATACAAAAACACGAGCGCATTCATTGCTTGATTTTGTGTAGAAACAGCGACATTTCTTTGCATAGCTAAATAAGTCAGAAACTCTTCAACTTTAGCTTCGGGCGCAATAGATAAATCGGAACGATCTGTCATTTTGTGAAACTTGACATACTGTCTAATCCAAGCAGAATAAGTTCGTTCTGTGTGAATAGAATAATGATTAAGTCGCATAACCCTTCGAACATCATCCAACAAATTGCCATTTTTTTGTATTGACATAACCTATCCTAATGCTAAACTTAAAAATATTAATTATGCAAATTTTTCCTGATTAACAGGCTAATATCAACTTATCAAGGCAGTTTTCCTGATATTAAAAAGACAGGCAAAGTTGCCTGATTAATACGAAAATATCAAGTTATCAGGGTAAAAGTACCTGAGAACGCCGAGTTGACAGGGAACCTGTCGAACGTGTGGCCCTCAGTCGCTACGCTCCCTGAGAACCAAACGTTCGACAGGACGATTTGGCCCGATAATTAGGGTACTCACGGTGAAGCTGTTCAACCCATTATCAGGCAAAATCGCCTGTCAACTCGGCGTTAGGCTATTCAGAATAAGGAGTCGCAGGTGCGTAATAAAAGTAAAAGCCGCCCAGATCATAGTAAAGTTGATTGGAGAAAGGTAATTAAGGATGGAGAAAGCTTTCGTAAATTTAAGTTTTTTGGTGCCCGATTTGAGTTTAGTAAATTTACTAATTGTGATTTTTCATCCGTTTCTGCCAAGAGAGCATGTTTTATTAAAGCAGATTTAACTGGAAGTAATTTTACGGGGGCAAACTTAGAAGGCTCTAACTTCGGTGGTGCTAATTTAACTAATGTGAATTTTAAGGGAGCTATCCTTAAACAAACAAATTTTGAAAATGCTATTGTTGAGGGCGCAAACTTTATGAATGCCAGTATCAAAATGGCAAAAAAACTAAATTTGTCTGATTTGCAAATTCTAGAAATTGAAGAATTTAAGCAAGCAGAAAAAGATAGAACAGCCGCTGACCTTGCCAAAATAAAAGCAAAGAAATTGAGAAAAATCAATAGCCTAATAAAAGAATAAGGGAGCGTCATCAAATGCAGAAATACCTAGAATCATGTATTACAGATGAATTTGAAGGATGGGATGGTGATACTGTATATGAATTAGATGATGGTTCTGAATGGGAGCTAGTATCTTATACATACTCTTATTCTTATAGTTACCGCCCAAAAGCCATAGTTTGGCAAGATGGTGGTAAATTTTTTCTTGAAGTAAAAAATATGAAAGATAAACAGGAAGTCCGTAAGGTTTAATAAACTGAAGGGTTTGCTATGTTTTAAAGGCTTGGAGCTAAAGGTAAGTATTGAAGCAAGTGTGAGTATCTTGTTTGGGTTGGAAGTTTGTGCGTCTGCGTTTATGGAGGTGCTTATGGAAAACACAACCGTTAATTCATGTGTTTGGTGCGGGGTGGCGTTTCTGCGGAGCTATAGTAGGACACTTTCAATCCAAGTGAGAGGGTAGCATGTGTGAAAGTACTTTCCTGATCTGGGAGAAACGTAGAGAGGTGCAATTCCTCTCCTCCGCACCAATTTTAATAGGTTAGTAAAAGATAGCCTAACCAAAAAATTGAGCTGACCATTTAAAGCGTCACGCCTTTTGCAAAAAAGCCGCAAAAGCCCTGCCACTTTAAATGGCATCTGATTTGGTCGTTATCAGCGCCCTCCGCTATCGCTCCGAGCACTGATAACATCGAGTTGAGCTGACACACCTCAACTCGATGTTAGGTTCAAGATATAGATAAATAGGGGATATATTACAAGTGTACTTTTTTTTAAAAATAAAATTTATTGTTTTTTCGCTATTTTTAACCTGTAATGAAGTTTACGGGGCTGAGATTGAAATAATTGAAAAGCAGTACCTTGATTCAATTGGAATTTTAATTAGTATAAAAGGCGATATTGAAATAGGCGATACAAAAAAACTTTTAAAAGTATTGAGGCATGAAGTATCGAATGGCAATAGGCTAAGCTCAATGCCAGAAGAAATCGTAATAACTTCAAATGGCGGAAGTTTTGAAGAAGCATTAAGAATGGGGAAGTTTATTAGAGCATCTTTAATCCCCGTAGTAGCTAAAAATTATTGCTACAGTTCCTGTTTTATTATATTAATGTCTTCAGTTGAAAAATCTAAGGACTTCAGTAAAAATGGCACATCTATCGGAATTCATAGACCATATTATGAAAAGAAATACTTTTCGAACCTTAGTATACTTGAAGCTAACAAAAGATATGATGCTTTACAGGAAATTACAAAGTCATTTCTGATGAAAATGAATGTTTCTATTAGCATAATTGATAAAATGTTTAGAACATCATCAGATAAGAATTATTTACTTAATAATCAAGAGTTAAAGCAAGTTTTAGCAAATACTCCCGCATATGAAGAATGGATTAATTCTAAGTGTACTAAAGTAACAGAAGCAGAGCAGGAAGATCTTTTTGTGATTTATTTAGACTTCGATGGAAAAGAGAAACTTACTAAAGGGTACATGGACTATCTAATTGATAAAGATCATAAATATACTAACTGTAAAAAACATAATACATTTAAAGTTTTTAAGAGTGTAATAAAAGAGTGGAATATTTGAAAGTTACTAAGAGTATAAGTGAATTATTGGAAGAAACTTTATTATTCTTGGAAAATCTAACGAACAAGGTTAGATTGTGATCGAGGCAATCAGGGTCAGGTCTTGACTATTGACAGGCTCGCGACTATGCTAACGTTTTG
>CAYWLM010000015.1:0-38765 GCA_964459125.1 uncultured Methylomonas sp.
ATCGAGGACTAAAAATCTTCACTTCGCTAAGCTCCGTTTCCAGGATTTTCAGCGGTCGTAGGGCGGGCGGTTTTGCCCCGCTTCCCGGCGGGTATGACGATTTGTTATAGGTAAAATAATGACAATATTCCAAAAGTTGACAGGTAACTGTTTTTACAAAACCTTGAATTTAAAAAATGAATATAATCAACTTAAATATAAAAATAATCATGTTTATTGAGGTGTTAGCATGGAGCTAAGCGGTGCAGAAATCCTGGTTCAAAGTCTTATTGACGAGGGCGTAGAATATATTTTTGGTTATCCTGGTGGAGCAGTATTGCATTTATATGATGCAATTTTCCAGCAAGATGAACTCAAACATATCCTGGTTCGGCATGAACAAGGCGCAACCCATGCGGCTGACGGTTATGCCCGCGCCACCGGAAAACCCGGTGTGGTATTAGTTACTTCAGGCCCTGGCGCTACTAATGCAGTAACGGGCATTGCTACCGCTTATATGGATTCAATTCCAATGGTTATTATTTCCGGCCAGGTATCATTACCCGTCATTGGTAGCGATGCTTTTCAGGAAGTCGATATGATTGGCATTACCCGGCCTTGCGTTAAACATAACTATTTAGTTAAAGATGTAACCAAATTAGCCGAAACCATTAAAAAAGCATTTTATGTTGCCACATCAGGTCGCCCCGGGCCTGTGGTAATTGATGTGCCAAAAGATATAACGGCTCCACACATTAAAGTACCTTACAAACACCCTAAAAAAGTCACTATAAGATCCTATAATCCTGTCGTTACCGGACATAAAGGTCAAATTAAAAAGGCCGTTGAGTTATTGTTGAGCGCCAAAAAGCCCATCATTTATTCAGGTGGCGGTGTACTCTTAGGCGAAGCCAGTAAAGAATTGACCGATTTTACTCACAAACTGGGCTATCCGATTACCAATACTTTGATGGGTTTGGGGGCTTTTCCTGCAACTGACAAGCAATTTATCGGTATGCTGGGCATGCATGGTACTTATGAGGCCAACATGGCGATGCACGAAAGCGATGTCATTATTGCTATCGGCGCTCGTTTTGATGATCGCGTCACCGGTAAGCTGGATTTATTTTGTCCTTACGCCAAGATCATTCATATTGATATTGATCCTGCTTCTATTTCCAAAACAGTTAAAGTCGATATTCCTATTGTTGGGGATGTTAAACCGGTATTGGAGCAAATGCTTGAGTTGATCAAAGAAAGCCAGACTAAGCCTGACAAAAAAGCATTGGAGCTTTGGTGGTGTCAAATTGCTCAATGGCAAGCCGTAAATTGCCTTGAGTATGACCGCGCAAGCCCTTTGATTAAACCCCAATACGTGGTTGAGCAATTATACGAAGTGACCAAAGGTGATGCTTATGTAACGTCAGATGTTGGTCAGCATCAAATGTGGGCTGCGCAATACTATCATTTCGACAAACCACGCCGCTGGATTAACTCAGGTGGCCTGGGCACGATGGGCTTTGGTTTACCTGCCGCCATCGGGGTAAAATTGGCATTTCCTGACGCACATGTTGCTTGTATTACTGGAGATGCCAGCATCCAGATGTGTATACAGGAGTTATCAACTGCCTTGCAATATAACACGCCAGTAAAAATCATTAACCTGAACAATCGTTATATGGGCATGGTTCGACAATGGCAGGAATTTTCTTACGATAAACGTTATTCGCATTCGTACATGGATACCATTCCTGAATTTGTTAAATTGGCAGAAGCTTATGGTCATGTTGGTATGCGCATAGATAAGCCTGAAGAAGTCAGGCCGGCTCTGGAAGCTGCCTTTGCTATGACAGATCGTACAGTTTTTCTGGATGTCATAACCGATAGAACTGAAAACGTTTACCCAATGATTGAGGGCGGCAAAGGCCATCACGATATGAAATTAAGAGTCGCCATAGGCACATCCACAGATAGGGAACTGGCATAATGAGGCACATTATTTCTATTCTAATAGAAAATGAATCCGGTGCATTGTCACGCGTGGCAGGCTTGTTTTCTGCTCGCGGTTACAATATCGAGTCACTCACTGTAGCGCCTACCCAAGACCCCAGCCTGTCAAGAATGACCTTGGTAACCCGTGGCAGTGAAGAAATCGTTGAGCAAATCACCAAACAGCTGAATAAATTGATCGATGTTCTTAAATTGATTGATTTAGCGGAATCTTCTCATATTGAACGTGAGTTGATGATGGTTAAAGTAAAGGCCACAGGGGGCATGCGCGATGAAATAAGAAGCATGGCGGAAATATTTCGCGGCAAGATTATTGATGTTACGCCGAGCACTTACATTGTTGAAATGACGGGCCCTTCAGAAAAACTTGATGCCTTTCTCGCTGCCATAAACCAAGAAGCCATTATTGAAGCAGTTCGCTCAGGGCCGACAGGCATTTCCAGAAGCGAAAAAGGCTTACATTTATAAACATAAGGTAAAAGGCGAAAAAACACAGCCCTTTAATTTTTCACCTTTCAGCTGAGGTATTTGTAAAACTCGTAAAAGCGAGCGAAATTAGTCGCCAGAACGGCTTTAACACTGAGGTTTTGGAGATGATGAGGGGCAGGTATGCCCCCGTTTTTATAAAAATGACAAAAAAACGGCTCATCAGGAGCCTTTATAAATTTTATCAGTTTGCCAGTCGGTAGTTTTGCAAGAGGCTCAGCTGATTAATTTTAAACACAAAAAAACTTTACCCGTAACTTAAAAAAATCAAGATATGCAAATTATACTCGCTAACCCTCGTGGATTCTGTGCCGGCGTAGACCGTGCCATTGAAATTGTTGACCAAGCTATCGAAACTTTTGGCGCGCCAATTTATGTGCGTCACGAAGTGGTTCATAACAGCACCGTTGTTGACGGCCTGAAAAAAAAGGGTGCTATTTTCATCGAAGAATTAACTGACGTACCTGTCGGTTCCTATCTGATCTTCAGCGCCCACGGCGTTTCCAAACAAGTTCAAAAAGAAGCTAAAGAACGTAAGTTAACGGTCTTTGATGCCACCTGCCCTTTAGTGACTAAAGTTCACATACAAGTTGCCAAACATGCAAAAGCAGACAGGGAAGTTCTCCTCATAGGCCACGCAGGGCACCCCGAAGTTGAAGGTACCATGGGACAATATAAAAAGAGCACTGACAAGGGCGGCATTTATTTGGTAGAAACCCCTGAGGATATTAAAAAATTAGTAGTCAATAATCCGGATAATCTTGCTTATGTGACGCAAACCACACTTTCAATGACTGATACCAAAATAATGGTTGATGCCTTAAGAGAGCGTTTTACCTCCATTCAGGAACAGAAGAAAGACGATATCTGTTATGCTACCCAAAATCGCCAGGATGCTGTATTTGAACTGGCAAAATCGGCCGATACCATTCTTGTTGTGGGCTCTATCAACAGCTCTAATTCCAACCGTCTACGGGAAATTGCCGAACAGCTTGGCAAAACGGCTTATCTGATTGATACCGCAAGTGATATGCAGCAAAGCTGGTTTGATGGCGTTAATGTTGTCGGCGTAACTGCCGGAGCCTCTGCGCCGGAAGTGCTGGTACAGGAAGTAATCAATCAGTTAAAACAGTGGGGGGGTAAATCGGCCGTTGAGATTCAGGGCATTGAAGAAAAAGTCGTGTTTTCTTTACCTAAAGGCTTATCGAAATAAACGGGTTTGAGTGCAAGCTGAACTCGAAGCCATTCGTATGGATAAATGGTTATGGACTGCGTGTCTTTTTTAAACGCGCAAACTTGCTTCAGACATCACATTACTGTTAATGCCTACACTCCTAGTCTACTGCCGGAGGATCTGTAGGTTTAGTCATGACTTATCAAGCTAAACAATTACTTATACGACTTCACATCGCCGGTCACCCAACAGGCTCATGCTGGGCCTATCCCTGAAAACAGTTTTTGTTCTTTCGCCAAATCCGCCGAAGGACGAACGTTGGCATCATGTTGCGCGGCAAAGCTAAGCATCCGATCCATACAGATGCGTGCTTTGCGGCTGACGTCCTCATCAACGTGAATCTCGTTGCTGCCAGACTCCAACACCTCGGCCAGATTTTGCAGACCGTTCATCGCCATCCACGGACAGTGTGCGCAACTTTTACAGGTTGCGCTATTGCCTGCTGTCGGCGCCTCAATAAAGCGTTTGCCGGGCGCGGCCAGTTTCATCTTGTATAAAATACCATTGTCGGTCGCAACAATGAACTCATCAGCATTGAGAGATTGTGTGGCCGCAATCAATTGAGAGGTCGATCCGACCACGTCAGCCAGTGCGATCACAGCTTCTGGCGACTCCGGATGGACTAGCACCTTGGCACCTGGGTGTTCGCGTTTCAATAACGCCAGCTCGACAGCCTTAAACTCATCATGCACCAAACAGGAACCCTGCCAGATCAACATGTCTGCGCCGGTTTCTTTCTGTATATAGTTGCCTAGATGCTTATCCGGCGCCCATAGGATTTTCTTGCCCTGCGCATGCAAGTGCGCGACGATTTCTAGACCGATAGAAGACGTCACCATCCAATCGGCGCGCGCCTTCACCGCTGCACTGGTGTTAGCATAGACCACGACGGTACGGTCAGGATGCGCATCGCAAAATGCAATAAACTCATCCGCAGGACAGCCCAAATCGAGAGAGCAAGTAGCGTCGAGATCAGGCATCAATATACGTTTATTCGGACTAAGTATCTTCGCTGTCTCACCCATAAATTTCACGCCAGCCACCACCACGGTCTTAGCGGGATGGTCGCGGGCAAAACGCGCCATCTCAAGTGAATCTGACACGCAACCACCTGTCTCATCCGCCAATTCCTGCAAATCGGCATCCACATAATAGTGCGCGACCAGTACCGCTTGTTGCTCTTTTAGTAGCTGTTTGATACGCACTTTGAGAGCGGCTCGTTCAGCCGTCGATAGCTCTTCAGGCACTCGCGCCCAAGCATTAGCAGTGCAACAGGTACCCAGATCCATCTGAGGACGCTCGAATTCAACGGTTTTAATGGATAGATCATGCATAGAGAGTCCTCACTGAATAAATTGTTTATGCGTAATTATAACGTTGATGCCGCCGAAACGGGTCGGGGTGTCGGAAAATTCTGGTTTAGTACGCGTGAAAACGTCAACCGCCGATATAAGACATCTCAACTTTTTTCCTCCGCGTAGTTTCTTCTGTGCGAATTTCCGAGTAGTGGTCTGCACGCTGGTTCCAGATCAAACCTATGGCAGCGGCGATTTGCTGGTCGCTCTTGCCCGCACGCATGAGCGCGCGCAAATCATGGCCAGACTGCGCAAACAGGCAGGTGTACAACTTGCCATCGGTCGAGAGTCGGGCGCGCGTGCAAGTGGAACAAAAGGCTTGTGTCACGCTGGATATTAGACCGATTTCGCCGCTGCCATCCGCATAGGCCCAGCGCTGGGCAACTTCACCAGTGTAGTTGGATCCCGCTGCGATGAGCGGCATCTCTGCGTTGATCATACGCACGATGTCGCTTGATGCCACGACATCGTTCATACGCCAGCCATTGGAAGATCCCACATCCATGAATTCGATGAAGCGCACGATGTGGCCGCTACCCTTGAAGTGCCGCGCCATCGCAACGACGTCCTGATCGTTGACACCTTTCTTGACTACCATGTTGATCTTGATGGACGAAAAGCCCACGTCGTGCGCAGCGTCGATACCATTTAACACATCAGCCACCGGAAAATCCACGTCATTCATCGCGCGGAATGTAAGCTCATTGAGCGAATCAAGCGAGACAGTAACACGATGCAGGCCTGCGGCCTTGAGCGCATGGGCTTGTCTAGCCAGTAGCGAGCCGTTGGTGGTAAGGGCTATATCTAAAGGTTTGCCGTCATGCGTCTTGAGGACGGCCAGCATCTCAATCAAAACGTCGAGGTTCTTACGCAGCAGGGGTTCCCCGCCGGTGAGGCGAATTTTCTCGGCACCGTGTGCGGCGAATAGGCGTGTCATACGTGTAATTTCATCGAAACTCAAAAGTTCGGCTTTTGGCAAATAGGGGTAGTCCTTGTCAAATACCTCCTTGGGCATGCAATAGGTGCAGCGGAAGTTGCAGCGGTCGGTTACTGAAATGCGCAGGTCGCGCAACATCCGGCCACGCGTATCTTGGAGTGTGCCGCTGGGGTCAGGTGCGTTCGCCGGAATGACCGGTAAAGGATTGGCATCGCGTTGGTTAATGATGGGTATTATCTTGCTGGTCATGGGGGCCTTGTTGCATGAATTAACTGATTTTTTAAAATAACGTGTTTAGGTGTACTAAGCGTTGCAAATGTTCTTTGACGGTGTAATCGCCTTGCAGTGCTGAGACACTATACCAATGAGATGCTATGGTAATGTCCCGCTAACACCTAATCCATTGTCGGAAAGCTCACCCAGGCTACGCTGGGCTGTGGCACCAGTGTGTAATACTGCCGCAGACTCGTCCAATGTCATAAAGGTCTTCTGCTTGTTGAGTTCATTAGCCATGCTCATGACTCCTATCAATCTCTTCGCAACGCGAAGATACTGCCTTCAACCAGATGACTTTCTATCAACTTTTACATTACTTTTTTGGCCATGATCAGACACTCCTGTGGGTTTTGTGCTAAGTTCCACATTTTAAACAGGCCATTGCTCCTGCCGCCAGGCACTATCCCAAAACATCCATTCTAATTTAGCCGATGTATTAAAAGCCCGGGTCATAGCCTGCCTTTGCTGCTGGGTACACCTGGCCGCGACCTCATCACTAACATCAATCACCTTTTGTACCATCTGCGCAAAGTCTTCACCTGCATAAGTCGTTATCCAGTCGCGATAAGGATTATTATTATTTGTTTGATGATTATAAATATGATCACCGACTTTTTTATAGATCCAAAAACAGGGAAGCACAGCAGCCATTGGCACTTCAATGGGGTCTAAAGCGGCTTTGGCCAACAGAAATTGCGTGTAGTGATGGCAGGCGGGAGAAGCTGCAGCCTCATCACTCAATCCGAATTTTTCAAAATAGCCCGCATGCAATAATTTTTCTGTCACTAAGGCGTCTTCAGAAAAACGAATAAAATCCAGCGTATAATCAGGATGATTAGTACGGGCTGCAATTAACGCCAATACTCTGCCGAATGCGCCAAGATAAACCGAGTCCTGTGCAATATAAAACTTGAATTTTTCAACGTGTAACGTCCCATTCATCAACTCAAGATTGAAAGGGTGCTGCACTATTGTTTCATACACTGCACTGCTCTCCTCCCAGGCCGATTCACTCCATTTCATGATGGCAACTCTATTTCATTTTTGATTAATTTTTGAGGATTGTAAAAATGATTAAGCGGGCCATTACCATGGCCTGTTTTTACATCTTTGCCGTGTGCGATAGCTTTATGGGTATAAATATGTGCCTGTTGCACCGCTTCTTCTATCGCATAACCAATCGCCAGGTAAGAAGCCATAGCAGCGGACAAGGTACAACCTGTTCCATGCACATTATCGGTAGGTATATAGTCCGATTTAAACAATAGTTCTTTGCCCGACTGATCAATATATAGATCAGATACGGTATCGCCTTGCAGATGGCCACCTTTTAACAATACAGCCTTGCAGGCTGTTTGTAGTATTCGGTGGGCAGCCTGTTTAATGTCATCCATATTGCGAATAACCAAACCGCTTAAAATAGTGGCTTCATCAATGTTGGGTGTGACGACTGTAGCCAACGGAAATAAGCATTCCTTCAACACGGCAATGGTTTCATCTTCTATCAGTTTATCTCCACTGGTAGCCACCATGACCGGATCAAAAATCACAGGAACCGTTGGATATTGTCGTAGTGTCTCGGCAATCATTATTGCAAGCTCTTTGCTATGTATCATGCCAATTTTTATAACATCTGGCCCAATATCATCCATCACCGCCTTGATCTGATCGCGTACTATTTCCGCAGGAACGCTATGAATACCTGTTACCCCTAGCGTATTTTGCACCGTGATGGCGGTAATCGCAGAAGTCGCAAAGCAGCCCAGTGCAGATATCGTTTTGATATCCGCCTGTATGCCGGCCCCGCCGCCACTGTCGGAACCGGCAATGGTAAGAACAGTTGGATATTTAAATATCATAAAAAATTGAATATGGTTTTTTAAATTTCATGCCTAATTTATCTCTACTGTCCTGAGAGGCGTTCTTTCATCCAGTTGATCAATCCCCCGCGCAGCAGGAACTGCACTTGCCGCGGCGACATGCTGTGACGCATCTGGAACTGGTGCTGGCGCGTGACGTTCTCGACCAGCAGATCGCCCCCCCCCGCTACGAGCACGCGCCGCAGGTCGGTCAGGCGCAGCACATCCCCGGCCTGGATGCGGTCGTAGTCCGCAGGCGTTACGAAGGTCAGCGGCAGTACGCCGAAGTTGATCAGGTTTTGCGAGTGGATCCGTGCAAAGCCCTTGGCCAGGACCGCGCGCAGCCCGAGGTACTGCGGGCCAAGAGCTGCGTGCTCACGGCTCGAGCCTTGCCCGTAATTGCTCCCGCCCACCACCACGTGACCCTTCACCTGTTTGGCTCGCGTGGCGTAAGTGGGATCGAGCCTGTCGAAGGAGAACTCGGCGATTCTGGGAATATTGCTGCGGTACGGCAGTACGCGCAACCCTGGCGGCATGATTTCATCGGTAGATACGTTGTCCCCCATCTTGAGTAGAACCGACACTTCAATCTTATCAGGCAGCGGTTCGAAGTTTGGCAGTGATGCGATGTTCGGGCCTTTCTCGATGGTCACTTGCAGCGCCTCTTCACGCGGCAACGGCGATCCGAACATCTCGCGGTTGATGATCGGGTTGTCGGGATCGGCGATGCGTGGATAGGGGATGCCAAGTGTGCGCGGGTCGGTGATCACGCCGGTGAGCGCCGACGCGGTGGCGGTCTCTGGGCTGACCAGACACACCTTGTCCTCGCGCGTACCGGAACGGCCGGGGAAGTTGCGTGGCACCGTGCGCAGAGAGAGTTCATGCGTGGCCGGCGCCTGGCCCATGCCGATGCAGCCGTTGCAGCCGGCCTGGTGCAGCCGCGCGCCGGCGTGCAGCAGGTGGGCGATGTGGCCGTCGCGCACCAGGGTTTCGAGCTGCGCCCGGGACGTGGGATTGATGTCGAACGAAACACGGTCATGCACTTGCCGACCCTGCACCATCAGCGCGGAAACGGCGAAATCGCGGTAGCCAGGATTGGCCGACGAGCCGATGTACGCCTGGTAGATCCGCTCGCCCGCGACTTCGCTGACCGGACGCACGTTCCCCGGGCTGGACGGCATGGCAATCAACGGCACCAGGCCGGACAGATCGATTTCTTCGTGCACGTCGTAGCTCGCGTCCGTATCCGCGACCAGCTCGACCCAGTCGTCTTCACGCTGCCAGGCGCGCAGGAAGCGGCGCACCTCCTGGTCGGAAGGGAAAACAGTGCTGGTTGCGCCCAGTTCAGCGCCCATGTTGGCGATCACGTGCCGATCCATCGCGCTCAGCGTGGCCAGCCCTGGCCCGTAGTACTCGATGATGCGGCCTACACCGCCGTCGACGCCGTGGCGGCGCAGCATCTCCAGGATCACATCCTTAGCGCTCACCCAGTCCGGCAGGCTACCGGTGAGCTTCACGCCCCAAATCAGCGGCATGCGCGTATAGAACGGTTCGCCCGCCATTGCCAGAGCCACTTCCAGCCCGCCAGCGCCGATAGCCAGCATGCCAATCGCGCCGCCCGCCGGCGTGTGGCTGTCAGAGCCGAGGAGCGTCTTGCCCGGCTTGCCGAAATTTTCCTGGTGGCACGGATGACTCACACCGTTTCCAGGCCGGGAGTACCAAACACCGAAGCGTTGGCAGGCGCTACGCAGGAAAAGGTGGTCGTCGGGGTTCTTGAAGTCCTCCTGGATGATGTTGTGGTCAACGTACTGGACGCTCACCTCGGTTTTCACCCGATCCAGGCCCATCGCTTCCAGCTCCAGCATCACCAGCGTGCCGGTGGCGTCCTGAGTCAGTGTCTGGTCGATGCTGATCCCGATTTCCTCGCTGGGATTCATGTCGCCATGCACCAGATGCGACTGGATCAGCTTTTGCGTAACGTTCAAGATCATAATCATTCTCCAGAGTTAAGGATCAGCGTTGGTACATGCCGCACAAGGAGGCAAACATGGCTCCCGCTGAAAAGGTCAAAAAAAAGCACTGTAGTCCTTGTGGGTTGGTCGCTTTTCGCTAGAAATATTGTAGCCATCCGATTTCAGCGTGGCAAATCCGAGAAACCCATCAAAAACGCATCCGCCGCACGCGCGGCCTGGCGACCCTCACGGATTGCCCAGACCACCAGAGACTGGCCGCGCCGCATGTCCCCCGCGGCGAATATTTTGTCGACCGAAGTCTGGTAGCAACCGTCGCCATCGGTGGTTGCTTTCGCGTTGCCGCGCGCATCTTTTTCAACAGCGAACGCTTCCAGCACTTGCGCCACTGGTGACATAAAACCCATCGCCAGCAATACCAAATCCGCTTTCATTTCGAATTCTGAATTCGGCACCTCCTGCATCTTGCCATCTTTCCATTCGACGCGGGCCGCAATTAGCTTTTCGACTTTGCCGTCCTTGCCTTCGAAACGCTTGGTCGCAACGGACCAATCGCGTTCGCAACCCTCTTCTTGTGACGAGGAGGTGCGCAACTTGATCGGCCAGTACGGCCATACCAGCGGCTTATCCTCTTGCTCCGGCGGTTGCGACATCAGCTCAAATTGTGTCAAGCTGGTAGTGCCATGGCGGTTGCATGTGCCCACGCAGTCTGAGCCGGTATCGCCACCGCCGATAACGACGACGTGCTTGCCGCTCGCCATTATTTGGTCTTTGATCTTGTCACCTGCATCCACCTGATTTTGCTGCGGCAGGAATTCCATCGCAAAATGGATGCCTTTCAGCTCACGACCAGATACCGGCAGGTCGCGCGGCAATTCAGCACCGCCGGCCAGGATGATGGCATCGAATTCTTTATCGAGTTGCTCGGGCGAGATGGTTTCTTTGGCCCAGTTGGTGACGTTGGATGGGAAATCTTTGCCGATCAATACGCAGGTACGGAAGTGCACGCCTTCGGCTTGCATCTGCTCTACGCGGCGGTCGATATGCGACTTTTCCATCTTGAAACCAGGAATACCGTAACGCAGCAACCCGCCAACCCGATCGTTTTTTTCGAACACAGTCACGTCGTGACCGATACGCGCGAGTTGCTGGGCTGCAGCCAGACCAGCAGGGCCGGATCCAACCACGGCAATTTTTTTACCCGTCTTGAAGGCGGCCGGTTGCGGCAGAACCCAGCCGTTTTCCCAGCCCTTATCGATGATGAAACGCTCGATTGATTTGATGCCAACCGCGTCGTTGTTAATGGCAAGCACACAGGCAGATTCGCACGGTGCCGGGCAAATACGGCCGGTGAATTCGGGGAAGTTGTTGGTCGAATGCAGCGTCTCTAACGCTTCGCGATAATTGCCGTTATAAACCAGATCGTTCCAGTCGGGGATGATGTTATTGACCGGGCAACCAGTCATGCAAAACGGCGTGCCGCAATCCATACAGCGCGCACCCTCTGTTTTCGCTTGCTCATCGTTCAACGGCAGGATGAACTCTTTGTAGTTCTTGACGCGTGAAGCGGCCGGTAAATACGATTCTTTCTGCCGCTGAAATTCCATAAAGCCGGTTATTTTACCCATTGCCTACCTCTGTCTTATCTAACTGATCTTCCTCCGCAGGAGGAAGGCACTGACGGCGCAAACTTATGTTGCGTTTTTTTCTTTCTGCTGACTTGCCACTCGCGCCGTATTCATCTCACCCAATGCGCGCTTGTACTCGTTCGGGAAGACTTTGATAAATTGGTTGCAGCTATTGGACCAGTCATCCAGCAAGTTGCGCGCGCGCGTGCTGCCAGTGTACTTGAAATGGCGCTCAATCAGGCGTTTTAGAATCGCCTCGTCGGTCTCACTTTGGTCGCCACGCAGCTGGCTATGCCAGATCGAGCGATCGACTGTCGCTTCTTGCTCGGCGTGCGCGAGGACAGGTTCCAGCGTGACCATCGCCCTATTGCATTTTTTGGCGAAATCGCCGTCAGGGTCATACACGTAAGCGATACCGCCCGACATACCGGCGGCAAAGTTACGGCCGGTTTCTCCCAACACCACCACGGTGCCGCCAGTCATGTATTCACAACCATGGTCGCCGACGCCTTCAACCACTGTGATGGCGCCGGAATTGCGCACCGCGAAGCGCTCGCCGGCGACGCCGTTAAAAAATGCCTCACCGGCAATCGCGTCGTATAACACGGTGTTGCCGATGATGATGTTGTCGACTGCCGAACCGTGAAACTCTGTATTCGGACGGACGATAATGCGCCCGCCCGACAAACCCTTGCCGACGTAATCATTGCCTTCGCCGACTAGATCCAGGGTGATGCCGTGCGCCAGGAACGCGCCGGCCGATTGGCCTGCGGTGCCTAGCAACTGGATGTGGATGGTGTCGTCGGGCAAGCCTTCGTGACCGTATTTTTTTGCAACGATGCCAGACAGCAGGGTGCCGACCGTGCGGTTGACGTTCCTGACCGGCAAAATGAATGAGACTTTTTCGCCTTTTTCGAGCGCTGCTTTCGCTTGCGCGATCAGCTTATGGTCGAGTGCTTTTTCCAGGCCGTGGTCTTGCTCCTCCACTTGATAACGCGGTACGGAAGCAGGCACTTCCGGCTGATAGAAAATTTTGCTGAAATCAAGTCCCTTGGCTTTCCAGTGCGAAATCGCTTTCGACTTGTCGAGCAAGTCGACGCGGCCGATCAAGTCATCAAACGTGCGGATGCCTAGTTGCGCCATCAACTGCCGCGCTTCCTCGGCGACGAAGAAGAAATAGTTGACCACATGTTCCGGCTTGCCGGAGAATTTTGCACGCAGCACCCGGTCTTGTGTTGCGATGCCGACCGAGCAAGTATTGAGGTGGCATTTGCGCAACATGATGCAGCCTTCAACCACCAGCGGCGCGGTCGCAAAACCGATCTCGTCTGCGCCCAGCATGGCTGCGATCACGACATCGCGGCCGGTCTTCATTTGGCCATCGGCTTGTACCCGGATGCGGCCACGCAAACCGTTCAGTAACAGCGTTTGCTGGGTTTCGGCCAAGCCCAACTCCCACGGTGTTCCCGCATGTTTGAGCGAAGACAAAGGCGAGGCGCCGGTGCCGCCGTCATGGCCGGCGATCACTACGTGATCGGCCTTGGCCTTGGTGACGCCGACCGCGACCGTGCCCACCCCGACTTCGGACACCAACTTGACGGAGATCGACGCGCTTGGATTTGCATTTTTTAAATCGTGAATCAGCTGCGCCAAGTCTTCGATCGAATAAATATCGTGATGCGGCGGCGGCGAAATCAAGCCGACGCCCGGCACCGAGAAACGCAATCTGGCGATATATTCAGACACCTTGTAGCCAGGCAACTGTCCGCCTTCGCCCGGCTTGGCGCCTTGCGCCATCTTGATCTGGATTTGGTCGGCGGAATTCAAATACGCTGCTGTCACGCCGAAGCGGCCCGCCGCGACTTGCTTGATCCTGGAACGCACCGAATCGCCATCTTGCAAGGTAATATCGACTTCAATCTGGTCACGGCCGATGACGGAGGCCATGGTCTCGCCCTGCTTGATCGGGATGCCTTTCATCTCCTGGCGATAGCGACTCGGATCTTCACCGCCTTCGCCGGTGTTGGACTTGCCGCCGATGCGGTTCATCGCGACCGCCAGCGTGGCGTGCGCTTCGGTGCTGATCGAGCCAAGCGACATTGCGCCGGTGGCGAAGCGCTTGACGATTTCTTTCGTCGGCTCGACTTCATCTAGCGCAATCGCCTTGGATGGGTCCAGCTTGAATTCAAACAAACCGCGCAGGGTCATGTGCCGCTTGCTTTGGTCGTTGATGATCTGCGCATACTCTTTGTAGGTGCTGAAATTGTTGGATCGGGTCGAATGCTGCAGCTTGGCAATCGCATCCGGCGTCCACATGTGCTCTTCGCCGAGCAAGCGGAACGCGTATTCGCCACCGGCATCGAGCGCATGTGCCAGTACCGGGTCGTTGCCGAAGGCTTGCTGGTGCAGACGCAACGCCTCTTCTGCCACTTCGAATACGCCGATACCTTCGATATTGGATGCAGTGCCTTTGAAGTACTTATCCATCAACGATTTATTCAAGCCGATCGCTTCGAAAATCTGCGCGCCGCAGTACGACATATAAGTCGATATGCCCATTTTCGACATCACCTTCAGCAAGCCCTTGGCGAGCGCTTTCTGGAAATTGGTGATGGCTTTTTCCGGCGACAAATCGCCAGGCAACCTCTTGGCCATTTCCGCCAGCGTATCCATCGCCAGATACGGGTGGATCGCTTCCGCGCCGAAACCAGCGAGCAGCGCGAAATGATGCGTTTCACGGGCAGACCCGGTTTCCACCACCAGGCCGGTCGACGTGCGCAAACCCTTGCCGACCAGATGCAAATGGATTGCTGACGTCGCGAGCAAGGCCGGGATCGCCACTTGCTTGGCGTCCACCTTGCGGTCGGACACGATCAGGATGTTGTGGCCTGATTTGACCGCATCCACCGCTTGCGCACACAGCGATGCCAGGCACGCTTCCATGCCTTCTTTACCCCACGCCACCGGATAGCAAATATTCAGTTCATGCGCTTTGAACTTGCCGCCGGTGTGGGCGCTGATGTTGCGCAATTTGGCGATGTCTGCATAGTCCAGAATTGGCTGCGGCACTTCCAGGCGCATCGGCGGATTGATGTTATGGGTGTCGAGCAGGTTCGGCCTGGGGCCGATGAAGGACACCAGCGACATCACCATCGCTTCGCGGATCGGATCGATCGGCGGGTTGGTCACTTGCGCGAACATCTGCTTGAAGTAGTGATACAGCGGTTTGAGCTTGTTGGACATCACTGCCAGCGGCGAGTCGTTGCCCATTGAGCCAGTCGCTTCTTCGGCATTCAGCGCCATCGGCGACATCAGTACCTTGATATCTTCTTGTGTGTAGCCGAATGCCTGCTGACGGTCGAGCAAGGATGTGGTGGTTTTTGCTGCCGATGTCTGCGTCTTGATGTCATCGAGCTTAATTTCGTTGAGCTTAATACGCACAGAATTGATCCATGCCTTGTAAGGCTTGGCGTTGGCATAGGCATCTTTGATTTCCTTATCATCGATGATGCGACCGGCTTCGAGGTCGATTAGGAACATCTTGCCCGGTTGCAGACGCCATTTCTTGATGATTCTGGATTCAGGAATCGGCAGCACACCGGATTCGGATGCCATCACCACCAAGTCGTCATCGGTTACGATATAACGCGCAGGACGCAAGCCATTGCGATCCAGGGTGCCACCGATGTAACGACCATCGGTGAACGCCATCGCGGCGGGGCCATCCCACGGCTCCATCATCGCGGCGTGATATTCGTAGAAGGCGCGGCGGTTGTCGTCCATCAAGGTGTGATTTTCCCATGCTTCTGGGATCATCATCATCATTGCTTGCGCGATCGGATAGCCTGCCATCAGCAGCAGTTCAAGCACGTTATCGAAGCACGCGGTGTCGGACTGGCCCTCGTCAATCAGCGGGAACAATTTTTGTAAATCGTCACCTAGCACGGCGGATTTCATCACGCCTTCACGCGCGCGCATCCAGTTGGAATTGCCCTTGACCGTATTGATCTCGCCGTTGTGGGCGATCAGGCGATAGGGGTGGGCGAGTGGCCATTCCGGGAAGGTATTGGTCGAGAAGCGTTGATGCACCAGTGCCAATGCGGAAACGCAGCGCGCATCCTGCAAGTCTTTGTAATAGACGCCGACTTGATCTGCCAGCAGCAAACCCTTGTAGACAACGGTACGGACCGACATCGACGGCACGAAAAATTCCTTTCCGTGGATCAAATTTAGCGCCTGGATCGCGTGATCTGAAGACTTGCGAATCACGTACAGTTTACGTTCCAGAGCGTCGCTTACCATGATGTCTGGACCGCGACCTATGTAGATCTGGCGGATCACCGGCTCTTTTTCATGCACGGTGGGCGACATTGGCATCTCGGTGTCGATCGGCACGTTGCGCCAACCCAGCACGACCTGGCCTTCGGCGCGCACCGCACGCTCTATCTCTTGCTCGCACGCGATGCGGGATGCATTTTCTTTCGGCAAAAAAATCATGCCAACGCCATATTCTCCGGGCGGCGGCAGTTCGACACCCTGCTTGGCCATCTCTTCGCGATAGTACTGATCCGGCAGCTGAATCAGAATGCCAGCGCCGTCGCCCATCAACTTGTCGGCACCGACAGCCCCGCGATGGGCGAGATTTTTCAGGATGAGCAAGCCTTGTTCAACGATCGAATGACTTTTATGGCCTTTAATGTGGGCGATAAAACCGATGCCGCAGGCATCATGCTCGTTGGCGGGGCTGTACAGGCCGTGTTGCTGGAGGTGTTGAATTTCAGCTTCGATGCCGTGCTTGTGCTTCATAGCGCACTCCTCATGGATTTTGCGGGAATTCGGCAGCGGCAGGATGGCGCGTTCATCCACCGTAGCGGTGGCGGACAGGAATTTCGGTTTGGTGTTCACTTTGTTCCTTGTGCTGGGTTTAACTTCAGGTCTGGCTGCGGCGTGATACGCAGGTAGGGCTTGACGACCGTGTAGCCCTTCGGGAATTTTTGCTTCAACACTTGCGGGTCCTGCAGTGACGGCACAATAATGACGTCATCACCGACGTTCCAGTTTGCTAGCGTGGCGACGCTGTAGCTGTCGGTCAGCTGCAGCGAATCAATCACACGCAGGATTTCGTTGAAGTTGCGTCCCGTGCTGGCCGGGTAAGTAATAGTCGCGCGTATCTTCTTTCTCGGGTCAATAAAGAACACCGAGCGCACCGTCAGGGTGTCGTTGGCGTTCGGATGAATCATGTCGTAGAGGTCCGAGACGGTGTGATCCGAATCAGCCAGCACCGGAAAATCGACGCTGGTGTTTTGTGTCTCGTTGATGTCATTGACCCACTGGGAATGCGAGTCGAGCGCGTCGACGCTGACGGCCAAGACCTTGACGTTGCGGAGTGCGAACTCATCCTTGAGTTTGGCGGTCTCGCCCAGCTCGGTAGTGCAAACTGGCGTGAAGTCTTTTGGATGTGAGAACAACAGGCCCCAACTGGTGCCGAGCCAGGCGTGAAAATCAATGTCGCCGGCCGTCGATTTCTGAACAAAATTTGGTGCGATGTCGCTTAAATGCAATGCCATGATGGTTCTCCTTGGTAATTCTGAACAGGAAGTTCAGCGTTTAAATTTCTAGCGGCGGGCGCCCGTGTCCTTATGGAAATCGGCGCCGTTGACGGTTGCGGCGATAAAGCCCGCGCGGATGGTGTCATCGCGGATTCGCGCGGACCTTCCGCATAGCGTGGTCGACGGACCAATCGAGTCGTGCCTGATCGGGCTTGAGCTCGTTTGTCTCCATTACCCTCACGAGTTTTCTGCACCTCCCTCGATGAACTCTACCGCTTCGTCTTCCATTTCCTGCTTCAGGGCTTGTATTTCCGTAACGTCCATGTTTTCGGCGTACACGCGTACGTCCTGCGATATCTTCATCGAACAGAAATGGGGGCCGCACATCGCGCAGAAATGCGCGGACTTGGCGCCTTCCTGCGGAAGCGTTTCATCATGGAATTCGCGCGCCGTGTCTGGATCTAAACCGAGATTGAACTGATCTTCCCAGCGGAACTCGAAGCGTGCCTTGGACAAGGCGTTGTCGCGGATTTGAGCGCCGGGGTGGCCCTTGGCAAGATCGGCCGCATGGGCCGCGATCTTATAGGTGATAACACCGGTTTTAACATCATCCTTGTTCGGCAGGCCTAGGTGTTCCTTGGGCGTAACATAGCAGAGCATGGCGGTGCCGTACCAACCGATCATCGCCGCACCGATGCCGGAGGTGATGTGGTCATAGCCGGGTGCGACGTCAGTGGTCAGCGGCCCGAGCGTATAGAACGGCGCTTCGTGGCACTTGTCCAACTGCAATTCCATGTTTTCTTTGATCATGTGCATCGGCACGTGGCCGGGGCCTTCGATCATGACTTGCACGTCATGCTTCCAGGCGACTTGGGTCAGCTCACCCAGCGTTTT
Organism: uncultured Methylomonas sp.; assembly: GCA_964459125.1. Lineage (GTDB taxonomy): Bacteria > Pseudomonadota > Gammaproteobacteria > Methylococcales > Methylomonadaceae > Methyloprofundus. The sequence continues at coordinate 18,178 of CAYWLM010000015.1, forward strand.
CAATTCGGCGAACTGCGCTTCATCATTGGCGTCATAGATCGAACCGGGACGCAGACCATCACCCAGACTGAAGCTCACGTCATACGCCTTCATGATCTCGCAGATAGCTTCGAAATGGGTGTACAGGAATGACTCCTGCTTATGTGCCATGCACCACTTGGCCATGATCGAGCCGCCACGCGAAACGATGCCGGTCATACGATTGGCACACAGTGGCACATAGGCCAGCAACACACCAGCGTGGATAGTGAAGTAATCGACGCCTTGCTCGGCTTGCTCGATCAGCGTGTCACGGTAGATTTCCCAGGTCAGGTCTTCGGCCTTGCCATTCACTTTTTCCAGTGCCTGATAAATCGGCACGGTGCCGATCGGCACGGGCGAGTTACGGATGATCCATTCACGCGTCTCATGGATATTCTTGCCGGTTGACAGGTCCATCACGTTGTCGGCACCCCAGCGGATCGCCCAGGTCAACTTGTCGACTTCCTCGCAGATGCTGGAGGTGGTGGCCGAGTTACCAATGTTGGCATTAATCTTCACCAGGAAATTGCGGCCGATGATCATCGGCTCGATTTCCGGATGGTTAATGTTTAAAGGGATAATTGCACAGCCGCAGGCGACCTCACTGCGCACAAACTCAGGCGTAATTTCGGCAGGAATACTGGCGCCAAAAGATTGTCCCGGGTGCTGACGCCCCATCAATTCGGCCAGTTTTTTGCCGGTAGGGCCGGAAATTTTGAGCTCTTCCAGATATTCTTTACGGCGCATGTTTTCGCGGATCGCAACGTACTCCATCTCTGGCGTGATGATGCCTTGCCTGGCGTAGTGCATCTGCGACACGTTTTTGCCTGGTAATGCGCGACGCGGCTTGCGCGTGAGGTTAAATCGCATGTCGGCCAGCTTAGGGTCGTTCATGCGCTCGATGCCGTAAGCCGAACTCGGGCCGGATAACTCTTCGCTGTCGCCACGATCAATAATCCATGGCGTGCGTGGCGCTTGCAAGCCGGAACTGATGTCGATGCTAACATGCGGGTCGGTATACGGCCCAGAGCAGTCATAGACAACAATCGGTGGGTTCTTTTCCACATCGTAGGGGGCGGCGGTATCCGACTGGCTGATTTCGCGCATCGCTACCTGGATATCGGGGCGGGAGCCTTCGACATAGATTTTGCGGGAATTTGGCAGCGGCAGGATGGCACGTTCATCCACCGTGGCGGTGGCGGACAGGAATTTCGGTTTGGCGTTCATTTTGTTCCTTGTGGTGGGTTTAACTTCAGGTCTGGCTGCGGCGTGATACGCAGGTAGGGTTTGACGACCGTGTAGCCCTTCGGGAATTTTTGCTTCAACACTTCAGGGTCTTGCAGTGACGGCACAATAATGACGTCATCACCGACGTTCCAGTTTGCTGGCGTGGCGACGCTGTAGCTGTCGGTCAGCTGCAGCGAATCAATCACACGCAGGATTTCGTTGAAGTTGCGTCCCGTGCTGGCCGGGTAAGTAATGGTCGCGCGTATCTTCTTTTTCGGATCGATGAAGAACACCGAACGCACCGTCAGGGTGTCGTTAGCGTTCGGATGAATCATGTCGTAGAGGTCCGAGACGGTGTGATCCGGATCAGCCAGCACCGGAAAATCGACGGTGGTGTTTTGCGTCTCGTTGATGTCATTGACCCACAGGGAATGCGAGTCGAGCGCATCAACGCTGACGGCCAACACCTTGACGTCGCGGCGCGCGAACTCATCCTTGAGCTTGGCGGTCGAGCCCAGCTCGGTAGTGCAAACTGGCGTGAAGTCTTTCGGATGCGAGAACAACAGCCCCCAACTGCTGCCGAGCCAGGCGTGGAAATCAATGTCGCCAGCCGTCGATTTTTGAACAAAATTTGGTGCGATGTCGCCTAAATGTAATGCCATGATGGTTCTCCTTGGTAATTCTGAACAGGAAGTTCAGCATTTTAAAGTTTAGCGTCGGGTGCCTGTGTCTTTATGAAAATCGGTGCCGTTGACAGTCGCGGCGATAAAGCCCGCTCGGATGGTGTAATCGCCGAAGTGTTCGCCGTCGAGGCGTTCGACCTTGTAAGAAGCAAAGATCGGATCGAGGTTCGAAATGATTGCATCGTGGTCGATATTCTCGGCGTAGAGCTTGGACAGTCGCGAGCCATCGAAGGCGGCTCCCAGATAGAGGTTATAACGACCGGGGGCTTTCCCTACCAAGCCGATTTCGGCGACATAAGGTCGAGAGCAGCCGTTGGGACAGCCAGTCATGCGGATAACGATGTCGTCCTCGGCCAGCCCGTGCACGTCCAAACGCTGTTCCAGTGCGGTGATGAGATCGGGTAAATAGCGTTCGCTTTCGGCGAGTGCTAGCCCGCAGGTCGGCAGCGCGACGCAGGACATCGCATTGCGTCGCAGGGCCGAGGCACCGCTGGTGAGACTATGCTCAGCCACCAACGCCTCGATGGACTTGCGCTTATTCTTCGGCACGTTGGCGATGATCAAATTCTGGTTGGCAGTGAGGCGGAAATCGCCGTTATGCACCTCGGCGATCTGGCGCAGGCCGGTGAGCCATTGTGCCCCTCCTGGCACATCCTTAACACGGCCGTTCTCTATGAACAGCGTTAAATGCGCATAGCCATTGTCACTTTCGGTCCAGCCGTAGCGGTCGCCAGTTAAGGTAAAGGTGAACGGCTTGGCGGCCGCCAACTTGACACCACTGCGTTGCTCGACCTCGGCACGAAAGGCATCGAGACCGCGATCCTCGATGGTGTATTTCAGCCGCGCATGCTTGCGGTTAACGCGGTCACCCCAGTCTCGCTGTACGGTGACCACGGCTTCGGCTACGGCAATCACCTGATCCGACTGGCAATAGCCCATGACATCAGCGGTGCGGGGATAAGTCTCCTCCTCGCCATGCGTCATAGCCATACCACCGCCGACCGTGACGTTATAGCCATCGATATCATGCTGGTGGTCGAGGATGGCGATGAAACCGAGGTCATGCGCATAGACGTCAACGTCGTTCGATGGCGGCACGGCGATGACGATCTTGAACTTGCGTGGCAGGTAAGTTTTGCCGTAGATCGGCTCGACGATTTCCTCTTCCTCACCACCAGCGATGCGCTCGCCATCGAGCCATATCTCGCGATAGGCCGTGGTGTGTGGCAATAGATGGTCGGATAAGGCTCGGGCGAGTGCGAGCGAATCAGCATGGGCGTGTGACTGATAGGGGTTTGGATTGCACATCACGTTACGGTTGATGTCACCGCAGGCCGCAATGCTGGTTAGTAGCACGGCGTCCATTGCGCGTATCGTCGCTTTCAGGTTCGACTTAATGATGCCGTGCAACTGGAAGGTCTGCCGCACGGTCAGGCGCATCGTGCCGTTGCCGTAGGTGCGCGCGATATGATCCATGGTGAGCCATTGCCCCAGCGTGCATACACCGCCGGGCACACGCACGCGGATCATGAAAGAGAAAGCCTTCTCCATTTTCTTGCGCCCGCGCTCGGCGCGTAGATCACGGTCGTCTTGCAGGTACATGCCATGGAACTTCACTAGTTGCGCATCATCCTCGATGATCGCGCCGGTGATCTCCTCGCGCAGGCCCTCTTCGAGCGTACCGCGCAGATAGGCGCTTGCTTCTTTGATGTGCTCGTTGCGTGAAAGTTCTTTGGTCATGTGGACTCCATATAAATTATTTAGTAAGTATCCTGAAGATAACGGTGCTCACGATCGAGGTCGTTGACCGCTTGCTCGGCGGCTTCCTCCACGCTTAGTGCCTTGACATCGGAATAGGCGTGTACAAGTGCCGCACGCACATCTTTCGCCATCGCCTTGGCATCGCCGCAAACATAGAAATAGGCGCCCTTGTCGAGCCAGTCGACGAGATCCCGGCGCTGATCCCAGATCCGGTGCTGCACATAGAGTTTCTCCGGCGTGTCGCGGGAAAAGGCGACGTCCATGCGCGTGAGCGAGCCATCCTTCAAGGCATCCTGCCATTCAAGCTGATAAAGGAAATCATGGGTAAAATGGCGGTCACCGAAGAACAGCCAAGAGCGGCCACTCGCGCCAGTGGCACGGCGTTCCTGTACGAAGGCACGGAAGGGTGCGATGCCAGTACCTGGCCCTATCATGATGATGTCGCGTTCTGGCGCAGGAAGCGCGAAATGTCGGTTGGGCCTCAACTTTACACGCAGCCGCTGGCCTTTCTTTAACTGGTCTGCAACGTAGACGGAAGCAACACCCTTGCGCATGCGCCCGAAGCTCTGATAACGCACCGCAGAGATCAGCAGATGCGCCTCCTCGCCCACCTCACGACGTGAGGACGCGATCGAGTAGGCACGTGGTGCCAGCGGCCGCGTTACCTGTAGCAACTGGTCGGCAGATAGCGTCATGGGAAAGAATTGGAGCAGGTCGATGAGCTGCCGGCCCGCTATCCAGGCACGGGCATCACCCGATTCGAGCAGCGCCTTTACCTTCGGGTGGCCGGTCGTGGCGGCGTAGCTTTCCAGAGTCTTGAGCGACAGCGTCGTAATATCCCGCTCCTTCGTCAGCTCGTTGCGGAGCGCAGCGTCGGACTCAAGACCTGCTACTTTCAGCAGATCGCCCACATAATACGCATCATTCTCAGGGTATATATCGAGTGAATCACCAGGTTTATAGGGTGGTACGGCACCATCAAAGCCTAGCTCAAGATGGATCGTTTCCTTTTCAGACTCCGATGAATTGAGGTTGATGAGTTCGGTAATTTCGGCCTCGACTGAATCGAGATCGGCACTGTTTTCTGACTTCACACCCAAACCGACAGCCATGACGTGGCTACGACCAGCTTCCCGGAGGGGTGCCAACGCCTTAAGTGCCGTTTCGATCCAGCGCCCAGCAGACTCCGCGAAATCGAGATCACAATCAACACGGTTGGCAATACGCTTGCCGCCGAGTGCTTCAAGTCTTGCATCCAAAGCCTTGCCAATCGCGCAGAACTCGGCATAGGCGGTGTCGCCAAGCGCGAGAACGCTGAACTCGGCACCATCGAGACGCGGCGCACCCTCACCCATAAGTTCACCGTAAGCGCGAATAGCCCGCGCAGGCGGCTCACCCTCACCCCAAGTTGCAGCGATAACGACAAGACGCCGTACCGATGCGAGTGTTGCCACATCAAGATCAGCCATGTCGACAATCAAAGGTTTTAATCCCATCTTGCGCGCCGCTTTAGCCATGTCTGACGCGAGCCGCTCGGAATTTCCCGATTCGGTGGCGTAGAGGATAGTCAGTGGTTCGGTGGCTTGCGTGCCAACCGCCAGTTGCGGCGAAGCCGTTGCCTCCACTCCAGCGAGAAATCCCGCAAGCCACGCACGTTGGGTGGCGCTGGCAGGCCCTACCACGCGATTGAGGATCTCGATATCCTCTTCGGTGAACGGAGCCGTATTAGGAATCGGCGAATAATTCATGTCTGGACTCCAAGATTATTAGACCACTACAAAGTCCGGTAGCGTAGCGGTGGATGTGGTGTTTTGTGCACTCGTGGTAGGCGACCATTTCTTTGGCAGAGGTCTCTCCCTGAACAATGCCTGCTCGTTCTAGCGACCCTAGTTTTCTATCCTTTAGCTCCCCAAATAAAGGGGAAAAATGAGACGACATCATGGCAATCTTCTCTTCATGCCATGCAGCACTCGATGAGTGCCTGCGCGTCCCTCACCGATCAGTTTTTGGAAAATCATGACGAGCAGCTCAAATGCGATAATCCACCGACCTCAAAGAACTCAGACGGCTTCAGCCTATAGTATTTCGCCTCCACGTCCTTCGACTGCTCGTCGTAGGGCTGGGCCATGACTTCCTGTAGTTCTCGAGTTAGAGAATAGCTTCCCCCACTCGCTTGGCTGTACGCGGGCACCAGAAACCACTCACGCAAACTGTATTTTGGGTTGACTCGTTTCATCTGCCTAGCGATTTCCTCACGAGAGCGGGCATTCGCATCGGTCGATCTAGCGATCAGTGATTGCCATTGTATGAGCCACTCTGACCAGCGTTTGTCCATTGCTTCGGAGTCCTGGTAGAAGCTTTTTTTGAGTGGAACTATGTCGTCAGGTACCATCGAGAGCTCGCGAAAGAAGAGGGTGTAATCGACAGGCGTTTGCACCATGAGCGAAGCAAGCTCACTGAACAACGCCGCGTGAAAAGTGTCCAGTCCAAGTTTGGCAGCCCACATCTGCTCCATTTGCGCTTGCATTACTTGCGAAAAGCCACTTCTAATCTCGTCAAGCTGCCCTAGAGTGTCCTGATGCGAGGTCAGTAATGGCCGCAATGCCGTGCAAAACATCTCGAAATTGCGTTCCGCTGCCACCGGTTGGTTCATAAATGAGAAGTGCTGTCCGCCACCTGTCCATGGTTGATATTGTGGGTTGAATACATCGCAGAATCCGAATGGACCGTAGTCCAGTGTGTAGCCACCGGCCGCACAGTTGTCACTGTTGAAGTTACCTTGGCAGTAGCCGACGCGGATCCAGTTCGCCACCAGCGACGTAAGACGACTGCGAAATTCGCGCGCGAACAATACCACTTTTTCGGCGATGGGGAGTGTCTGATCGATGACGTCACCGTACTCACGATCGATCAAATGCAACACGATCATCTCGAGCTCCTCCATCGCTTTTGGGTGTTCCTGCTTGCGGGCACGGCGACCGAAGAGCTCAAGTTGGCCGACCCGAATAAACGACGGTGCGAGGCGCGTCGAGATGGCGACTGCCTCCGATATATACATGTCGGGATCCTGCGAGCGCGAGCCCTCTGAGTACCACGGCCGCTTGACCTTCTCCGTTTTCGACACGTACAAACTCAAAGACCGTGACGTTGGCACGCCGAGCGCGTGCATGTGCTCCTGCGCCAGGAATTCCCGGACACTCGAGCGCAAGACGGCGCGACCATCCGCGCCACGGCAGTATGGCGTCCGGCCGCCACCTTTCAGCTGCATTTCCCAGCGTCGATCATTGATAACGGCCTCAAGCACGGAAACTGCGCGACCGTCGCCATATCCGTTGCCGGTTTGGAACGGGCACTGCTGGGTATATTCGGTACCGAAGATGGACAGTGCGTAGCCAGTCGCCCAGCCGACCTTACGCATCGGCTTTGGCACGTGCGAGATGTCGCCGGAGAACATGCGAACGAAGTCGGCCGACTGTGCTATGCTGTCGGCGAAGCCAAGTTCGCGAAAAAAGTTTTTGCTGTGCGCGACGTACTCGGGGTCTTTGATTGGCGTGGGATTGACGGGGACATAGTGGCCCGTGAAGACTTGTCGCGGCGCGTGGTCGGCTCCGTTTGCTTGCGCGTCAGGATCGCAGTTGAGAGTGTCCATGAGCGAGTAGTTTGCCAACTTTGCGAGATCGGCTAGCGTCGCGACGGTTGGGGAGGTTTCCTGGAACAGTCGATTTGACATAGTCCTACTCATGGGGCACCTCATGGCGCGGGTAGTACGGCTGCTTCCCCGCTGCGTGATCCGTAGTATCCACGAGTTCCTCGATTTCCGGGGCGACCATTTTTAGCATGACTTCGAATCCCTGCTTCAGCGTCTCCTTAGAGGACCCACATCCCTGGCAGCCGCCGCTCATGGTGATGAAAAGCTTCCCTTGCCGGACCTCTACAATCGAAATCTTCCCACCGTGTTTAGCGATTGATTTATTGACCTGCCTGTCCAGGAGTTCCTGAATAGCCGTATTAAGCTCTGCATCGGATCTTCCTTGCGTGCCGGTGTGGGCATGAATCTCCAGGATCGCCGGCACGCCAGTCAGCAGCTGCGTCCGGATGGCCGTCCCGATGGCGGTTTTCAGTCCTGACCACGAGGCGATCGGCTCCTTGCAGATGGTCACCACGCTCTCGGCAATGAGCACGTTGGCCACGCTGGGGAGTGCGAACAGTTGCTCGGCTAGCGGCGATCCGGCTGCCCGTTCCTTGTTGCCGAAAAAGAAGGGGCCGCCAGGATGCAAGGTACGGCTCACGATGAACTTGCACGTGTCGGGGTCGGCGAGCGAAGTCTCCGCGCGAATGCTGACCGGCATATCGGCAAGCTGAAAATCAGACATTTTCAATGCTCTCCGCAGCAGCGCGCGTGCCTAAGGCACGCAGGGCGCTAAACGAATATATGCCGGTATTATGGCCGTCGCTCCAATCGAACTTGATCGCGTAGTTGCCTATGCTCATGATCTGTCGCGGGCTCACATCAGATCGTATCGTCTTTGGATCGAGCAGCTTGCGTCCGCTCATCTCCTCGATGCAGAGGGCGCAATGACATGCCAAGCGCAGGTCGCGGACGTCAAAGTCGTCTCGATGACCGTCCTCCCAGAGGATGGATAAGGTACGCGGATCGCGACGCAGGAAACCGATAGGGGTCTTCTGGGATCCCGCAGGCCGTGCCGCGCCTTCCATCCAGCCTGGCGCTCCCTCGTGACTGTCCCACTTCCACACAAAGGGCTTCAGCACAGTGACTACCGAGCCGAGCTGCTCCACCAGCGCCGTGGCGATGACTGCATACACCTTGGCGCTGACCGACGTTGGCTGGTCAGCCACGATCGGGTGACCCTCATCACCGCAGGTAACGACATCGATATCGAGAGGTAAGGCACCCAGGAAGGGGACGCCTAGCTCCTGACTCATTTGCTCGCCACCACCGTGACGGAAGATATCCGTGTCCTCACCGCAGTGAGGACAGGTAAAGGTACGCATGTTCTCGACGATCCCAAGAATTTTGACCTGTACCTTCTCGAACATGCGCAAGCCTCGGCGGGCGATCTTGAGACTCACCACCTGTGGTGTCGTTACAATCACCACGCCCGACAGCGGCATACTTTGTGCCAGCGTCAGTTGAGTATCTCCAGTACCCGGCGGAAGATCGAGGATTAAGTAGTCCAGCGGGCCCCATTGCACGCCGTCTACGAACATTTTTAGATATTTTCCCACCATAGGCCCGCGCAAGACGGCCGGTTGGTCGTCTCCGGTGAGCATGCCCATCGATACTACCTTCAGGCCGTGACGCTCCGCCGGGATCATCTTGCCGTCCGGCGTCATTGCTGGCGGCTCACCGGTTGGGATACCGAGCATGCCGGGGATACTGGGGCCAAGGATGTCGGCATCTACGAGCCCGACGCGCGCCCCGAGCTGCTGCAGAGCAAGCGCCAGATTGACACTCACCGTGGATTTTCCAACGCCGCCCTTGCCGCTGCCGACGGCGATGATATGCCGGATCCCCGGTAGCTTCTCGGCACTAACGGCCGCCTGGGATGACGCGTCCGGTGCGTGGTGTTGATTGTGGTCAGTAGTCTGCATGGCTAAGTTCCTTGTGTCCTAAATTAACAGGGGGATAAATGGCTGCGAGCTTTGCCTCCAGAAGAACTGACGAGCCCGCATCCACGTGTTGATTAGATACTATCATTTCTTGAACCGTTCTGCTTCTTCCGAGCCACCAGTGGCATTGCCGGCGCTGTACGAATACGCACCTACCCCAGCCATCTTGCCGCCTTGGACGATCAAGTACTCGTCGCGGATGGGGCTGTTTTCGAAGTAGCACTCCAGGATCTCACGGGTACCTGCGGCATAACGTGCCTGGGCCGTCAGGGTGGTGCCTGAGATGTGGGGTGTCATGCCGTGGTTGGGCATGGTCCGCCACGGATGATCCGCTGGCGCTGGCTGGGGGAACCACACGTCGCCTGCATAGCCGGCGAGCTGGCCGCTCTCCAGCGCTGCCGCAATGGCATCGCGGTCGCACAACTTGCCGCGTGCGGTGTTGATCAGGTAGGCGCCGTTCTTGAAGTTCTTCAGCGACTGCGCATTAATCATGTGCTCCGTCTCGGGGTAAAGCGGGCAATTAAGCGTGACAACATCGCATACTTTGGTCAAGCTGTCGAGGCTGGTGTGGTGAGTGAGGTTAAGCTCCTTCTCGACGGCCTCCGGCAAGCGGTAGCGATCCATGTAGTGCAGCTTCACGTCGTGGGGCTTCAGCAGGCGCAGCACGCGTAGGCCTATGCGACCAGCGGCCACGGTGCCGACGTTCATACCTTCTAGATCGTACGAGCGCGCGACGCAGTCGGCGATGTTCCAGCCGCCCTTCATGACCCAATTGTAGGACGGGATGTAGTTGCGTACCAAACCAAGCGTCATCATCACAACGTGTTCGGCCACGCTGTTGCTGTTGCTATAGGTGACTTCGGCGACCGTGATGCCCCGGTCCATGGCAGCTTGCAGGTCGGTATGGTCCGAGCCAATGCCCGCCGTCACGATCATCTTGAGCTTGGGCGCCTTGGCGATGCGTTCTGCCGTCATATACGCTGGCCAGAAGGGCTGGGAAATTACGATCTCAGCATCGTGCAATTCGCGGTCCAAGACGCTGTCGGTGCCGTCCTTGCTGGAGGTCACGACCAGTTGATGGCCATTGGACTCCAGATATTTGCGCAGACCGAGTTCACCCGAGACACTGCCGAGCAGCGCGCCCGGCTGGAAGTCGATGGCCTTGGGTGTGGGTAGCGTCTGACCGTCCGGGTAGCGCTCCAGCTTGGGCAGATCATCCCGAGCATAAGATTTCGGGTAACCCTCTATCGGGTCGTCGTAGAGTACACAAATAATTTTAGCCATTTCTTTTCCACCTTATTTAAGTTAAAAATTGCAGACATGTCAGAAAAATCGAGCCGTCAGTCGGCCCACCGCTTGCTTACACCTCTAGTTCGTTTATCTTCGTTACCTTCAAAAATTCAGACATGGAACCTTTCCTCCTCGTCCATGCAGTTTCCGTGAGCAGTTCCCGTTGCCCCGTTACTGACTCCTCCCGTATACCACCCAAACGGACGGCATACAGATTCGGCTAAGTACATAACGCCGGATAAAATTTTCCGATCACGAGATCGGTCAACTACCGATTTAAAACCTAAACCGCCATGACTTCGATGTCCGGTTCAATCGACTGAACCAGATTCTCGATGGCACTGAGGGTGCCTGATATCGAGCTCGGACAGGTGCCGCACGCGCCCTGGTAGTGGATACTAAGCTGATTGCCATCAAGACCGACCACGTCGAGGTCGCCACCGTCTCCTTGTAGCGAGGGACGGATCTGCTCATCGAGCAGCACGTTGATCTTATCGAGACGTTGCTGATTCTCAGAGCTTAATCCGGCTATTGCAGTGGTCGCTGCCGCAACCGTGGCGGCCGATTGCTCATCTGCCGCCGGTGCGGCGCGGATCGGCTCGGCTATTTTGCGCACCAACTCCGGCCAGTCGGCTTCACCATCCTGTGTGACGGTGAGCCAGCGATCAACATAAAACACATTAGTTACATGCTCAATGTCGAACAGTTCGGCGGCAAGCGCATCGTCCTGTGCCTGCTCGGCGTTTTCATATGAGCGCGTTACCCCCCAGGTTAGCGGCTCTTTGAGGGTAAACTTCTTCGCGTTCGGATTGGGCGTGTCTTCAATTTCTTCTATTTTCGGCATCTTAACCTCCTAAAGGCTGGGTCGCCATCTTGGTAACAAAAATACGGCAACACCGTTGAATGGATGCCTCGCTCATAATTCGTTTCAATGTCATAAACCCACCGCTGAATTGATCAATTTCTGCAATTCACCTTGGCTATGCATATCGTGCACAATATCGGCACCACCGACAAACTCGCCTTTGATGTAAAGCTGCGGAACGGTCGGCCAGTTGCTGTAAGCCTTGATGCCATCACGAATTTCTGGGTCGGCCAGCACATCCACGGCGGTAAAGTCCTGCACGCCGCAGTCCTTGATTAGCTGCACCGTCGCGCCGGAGAAACCACACTGCGGGAACTGCGGCGTGCCTTTCATATAAAGCACAATAGAATTTTCAGTGACCTGATTACGAATTTTTTCCTGTATGTTCATCTTTCATTTCTCCAAAGTTATTTCATAGCCGATTGCACCCAGGCATCGGGCGTAAATGTATGCATAGATAGCGCGTGAATTTCCTCGCGCATGCGATCTCCGAGTGCTAGGTACACCAGTTGATGCTGCTGTATCATACTTTTCCCGGTAAATTTCGGGCTTACGATCACCGCTTCGAAGTGCTGACCATCATCGCCCAGCACGTCTACGTGATCGCAAAGCAGTTCATTCATGATGGTGCTTCTTAGTTCATCTGCAGTCATCCGTTTATCCTCTCAATTAGGGTTCTCTATGGTAAAAATGGCATCACATCATGCGTTGCCGATAGGTGCATCCATTGGGCCTAGGCCTGAATTTTCCTCTGTCGATGTGCTGGCGACCGAATTGAACGCAGCGTGCAGCGTGTGCCACGGCAGGATCGCACATTTGACGCGCGTTGGCAGGTCGCACACACCCGCGAATACCGCGAGCCGGCCAATGTGATTAGGGCTGTCAAGGTCAAGCTTTCCAGTAGCCATGGCGAGAAATTCCTGAATCAGAATTTCCGCGTCCGCACGCGACTTGCCCTTGATGGCGGTTGTCATCATCGACGCCGATGCCTTACAGATCGCGCATGACTCACCCTGAAATGCGATACAGTCGATGCACTCACGATCTAAATTGAGCGCCACACTAATGTGATCGCCGCACAGCGGGTTGTGGCCCACCGCATGGTGACTCGCTCGCTCGAGGGTGCCGTAATTACGCGGCTTCTTGTTGTGGTCAAGAATGACTTCTTGATAGAGAGATTTATAGTCAGCCATTATGCGAATACCTTTTGCACGGTGCGAATGCCGGCGATCAGTGCATCAACCTCCGCCAGTGTGTTATAGAACGCAAACGAAGCGCGCGAAGTAGCAGGTACATTAAGCCGCTGCATCACCGGTTGCGCACAATGATGCCCGGTGCGCACCGCAATACCCTCTTGATTGAGTAATGTGCCAATGTCGTGCGGGTGTACGCCAGCCACTGCGAACGACAGCACTGCAGCCTTGTGCTCGGCAGTGCCGATAATGCGCACGCCGGACATGTGGTTCATCTGCTCGGTCGCATAATTGAGCAGGTCGAGTTCGTGCGCGGCAATGACATCCATGCCGATGGCCGAGATGTAATCGACCGCAGCGCCGAGGCCGATCGCAGCGGCGATGGGCGGCGTGCCGGCCTCAAATTTGTGCGGGATGGTGTTATAGGTGGTTTTTTCAAAGGTCACCGATAGAATCATGTCACCCCCGCCCTTGAAGGGCTGCATTTTTTCGAGTAGCGCGGCCTTGCCATACAGCACGCCGATACCGGTCGGGCCGCATAACTTGTGGCCAGAGAAAGCGTAGAAGTCGCAATCGAGATCCTGCACGTCAACCTGCAGGTGCGGTGCCGCCTGCGCCCCGTCCACTAGCACCGGCACGCCGTGCGCATGCGCGAAAGCGATCATCTGCTTGACTGGGTTGATGGTGCCCAGCGCATTAGAAACATGCATCACACCGACAAATTTGGTGCGCGCGTTGAACAGTTTTTCATATTCGTCGATCAGTAGCTCACCGGCATCGTTGATAGGCACCACCCGAATTTTTGCACCGGTTTCTTCGGCCAGCATCTGCCACGGCACGATGTTCGAATGGTGCTCCAGCGTGGTCAGTATGATCTCGTCACCAGCCTTGATCAATTTGCGGCCGTAGCCATGCATCACCAGGTTGATTGCATCGGTGGTGCCGCTGGTGAAAATTACTTCGCGCTCTTCACGCGCATTAATGAAGCGCTGCAACTTGCGCCGCGCTTCTTCAAATTCGGTGGTCGCGGTTTCCGACAGGGTGTGCACCGCGCGGTTGATGTTGGCGTGCTGCATAGTTTGATAGCGCACCAGGCAGTCGATCACCGGTTGCGGCATCTGGCTCGACGCGGCGTTGTCGAGATAGACCAGCGGCTTGCCGTCGATCTTCAGTTGCAGAATCGGAAAGTCGGCGCGTATGCGCTCGACATCGAATGCTTCCATAGCGGGCATCCTGCTTGTCGGTGTCACGCCAGGCGCGGACGACAGCAGGACGGATGCCGATGGAGAGGCGAGTGCGGTCTGGACGGCGTTCATAACTGACTACTGGTTTGTTCGAGCACCGTCTGTTCAAGCTGGCGCTTGAGTGATGCGACAGGGATGCGCTCGATGATCTCGGCGCCGAAGGCATAAGTCAGCAGATTGCGCGCGACGCTATCGGACAGTCCGCGACTATTCAGATAAAACACTTCTTCGCTGTCGAGCTGACCGATGGTCGCGCCATGTGCACATTTCACGTCGTCAGCAAAAATTTCCAGCTGCGGCTTGGTATCGACCCGAGCCTTGCCAGTAAGTAGCAGATTGCGGCTCGACTGTATCGAGTCGGTGCGCTGCGCACCCTGGCGCACCATGATCTTTCCGTTGAACACCGCCTGCGCGCTGCCACCGACGATGCATTTGTGCAGCTGGCGGCTCACGCCGTGCGGCTGTGTGTGGTCGATGCAGGTATGGGTATCGGCCAGCTGCCTGTCTGTGATGAGCGCCAGCCCGTCGACCGCGCATTCGGCCCCTTCGGCCAGCAACACGTTAAGGTTGTAGCGAGAAATACGCGCACCCAGCGCGACACTCACCGATTGATAATTGCTCGAACGCCCAATGGACACTGCGCAATTGGCAATATGAAATGCTTTGCCGCTGTCGCGCTGCACCCGAATATGGTTAACGCGCGCATTATCGGCCAGCACGATTTCGGTCACCGGGTTGGTGAAATAGGTCTCATCTTGCAACGCGACGTAATCCTCGATCAGCGTCACGCTACTGCCGGATTCGGCAACCACCAGGCAACGCGGATAGCTTGCCACCTCTTTTTGCGTCGCAATAAACAGCAGATGCACCGGCGCTGCAAGCGCCACGTTGCGCGGCACCACAATCACTGCCGCATCCTGCAGCAGGGCGGTATTGAGCGCCGCGAATACGTTGTCATGGAAGGCTGCGTGACGGCCGAGATGTGCTTCGATCGCTGCGGCGTAAGTGGCAAGTACCGTCGGCAGGTTGGACATCACCACGCCGCTGTCTGAAGCCGCACTAGACAACTGCGGCGCATAGATTCCATCAACAAACACCAATCGGGTGGTTGCTTCTTCAATATAAAAATGCGCGACATCGGCGGTTTCCAGATGGGTTGCGCTGAGTGCCGGAGCAAACGACAGTTTGGTCAGTGGTGAAATGTCGGTGAAGCGCCACTCCTCGTCACGCGTGGTGGGCAGCGACAGCACCTCGAGTCGATTGAGCGCCTCGGCGCGTAGCTTGTTGATCCGCGGCAACGGACTGGTCGGCAACTGCGGTTGGCCTGCCAGCAGCGTTTCGAGGTAACCCGCAGCGGGTCGGCGAATAGAGGTGACTGTGCTCATACCGCCCCCTCCGCGACCCTCGTCTCGCTCGCCGCCTGATACTCGGCAGCGACCCAGTCGTAGCCCCGCGTTTCGAGTTCGAGCGCCAGCTCTTTGCCGCCAGTCTTGATGATGCGACCTGCCTCCATTACGTGTACAAAATCAGGCACAATATAGTTCAGTAGTCGCTGGTAGTGCGTCACCAGCACAATGGCGTTGTCTTTGTTGGTGAGTTGGTTGATACCCTGAGAGACAATCTTGAGCGCGTCGATGTCGAGACCGGAATCGGTCTCGTCGAGGATCGCCAGACGTGGCTCAAGCAGCGCCATCTGTAAGATTTCGTTACGCTTCTTCTCTCCACCAGAGAAGCCTTCATTGACGTTACGGTCGAGAAAATCGGGACTCATTTCGAGCAACTTCATCTTTTCGCGCACGAAGTCGTCAAATTCAAGCGGGTCAAGTTCTTCTTTGCCGCGCTGCACCTGAATCGTATTGTAAGTAAGACGCAGGAACTGGTTGTTGGCAACGCCCGGTACTTCGATTGGATACTGAAAGGCGAGAAACACGCCAGCAAGTGCACGCGCTTCGGGGGCAAGCTCAAACAGATTCTTGCCTTCGAACAGTGCGGTGCCGGCTGTGACTTCATACGCCGTGTGACCCGCGAGCACCTTGGCAAAGGTACTCTTGCCCGAGCCATTCGGCCCCATGATGGCGTGCACCTCACCGCTCTTCACAGTAAAATCCAGACCTTTCAGAATTTCGACGCCGTTCACGCTTGCACATAGCCCGCGTACTTCCAGTATGATCTTGCTATCTTGGACTATCATCCTACACTTCCTTCTAACTTGAAACTGAGGAGCTTGGTCGCTTCGACCGCAAACTCCATTGGCAATTGTTGAAATACGTCTTTGCAGAATCCATTAATGATCATCGACACGGCTGCCTCGGCGTTGACGCCGCGCTGCGCGAAGTAGAACAACTGGTCCTCGCCGATCTTCGAGGTCGATGCCTCGTGCTCAACCTGGGCGGTGTTGTTGCCCACCTGGATGTAGGGAAAGGTGTTGGCGCCGGACTGGTCTCCAATGAGCATCGAATCGCATTGTGAATAATTGCGCGCATCGGCAGCGTTGGGTGCAATCCTGACCAACCCGCGGTAGCTGTTGTTGGAATAACCGGCCGAGATGCCTTTACTGACAATGGTGCTGCGGGTATTCTTGCCGATGTGGATCATCTTGGTGCCGGTATCAGCCTGCTGCAGGTGGTTGGTGACAGCGACCGAATAGAACTCGCCGACCGAATTGTCGCCAAGCAGTACGACGGACGGATACTTCCAGGTAATCGCAGACCCGGTCTCGACCTGAGTCCACGAAATTCGCGAGTTGATGCCTTTGGCCAGGCCACGCTTAGTCACGAAATTGTAAACACCGCCGACGCCGTTTTCATCCCCCGCATACCAGTTCTGAACCGTTGAGTACTTGATGTCGGCGTTGTCGAGCGCAACCAGCTCAACCACCGCCGCATGCAACTGGTTGGAGCTGAATGCGGGGGCTGTACAGCCTTCTAGATAGGAGACAGAAGCACCTTCCTCGGCGATAATAAGTGTGCGCTCGAACTGCCCTGTTTCCTCGGTGTTGATGCGGAAGTAGGTCGACAAATCCATCGGACACTTAACGCCCTTAGGGATAAAACAGAACGAGCCGTCCGTAAATACTGCTGAGTTGAGCGCAGCGTAAAAGTTATCGCCAGTCGGCACCACCGTACCGAGGTACTTCTGCACCAGCTCCGGATACTCATTCACCGCTTCCGACATCGAACAAAAAATGATGCCAACCTCAGCCAGTTTGTGCTTGTAGGTGGTCGCCACCGACACGCTGTCAAAAATGACATCGACCGCAACGCCGGCCAGCGCCATGCGTTCATGCAGCGGCACGCCAAGCTTCTCGAAGGTGCGCAGCAATTCAGGATCAACTTCGTCCATGCTTTTCAACTTCGGTTTCTGCTTGGGTGCGGCGTAGTAGCTGATCGCCTGATAATCAATTTTCTTAAAGTGGACGTTAGGCCAGGTCGGCTCTTCCATCTTGAGCCATGCCTGGTAGGACTTGAGTCGGAACTCAAGTAACCATTCAGGCTCGTTCTTCTTGGCCGAAATCATCCGGATGGTATCTTCATTCAGCCCTTTCGGCGCGACATCCGACTCGATATTCGTGATGAACCCGTGCTTGTAGGGCTGGTTGACGATATTTTGCAGTACTGCACTCATGATGTTGTTCCTAAGTTAAGTTGAGAAGGACGACCCGCAACCGCAGGTAGATTTAGCGCTTGGATTATTCCTGATGACGAACTGCGCACCTTCCAGATCGTCTTTGAAATCAATCTCTGACCCCGTCAGGTACTGGTAGCTCATCGCATCAACCAACAGCGACACGCCGTTCTTGATCATCGTCGTGTCGTCTTCGTTGACGACCTCGTCAAACGTGAATCCGTAGGAGAAGCCGGAGCAGCCGCCACCTTGAATAAAAACACGCAGTTTCAGGCCTGGATTGCCTTCTTCGGCAATCAAATCAGCGACTTTGTTCGCCGCGTTGTCGGTAAAATTAAAAGGTGCGGGCATTTCGGCCTGGATGTTTTCAGAAACTGCGCTCATGACGTCACCTCCGTATTTTTTACATCAAGCGTGGGCTTTTTCATGTTGAAGCTCTCGCCGCAGCCGCACTCGCTTTCGACGTTGGGATTGTCAAATTTGAACATCTGCTTGAGCCCTTCGGTGACGAAGTCGATGCGCGAGCCGTCGAGGAATGCCAGGTTGTCGGCATCGATCAGCACGCAGGCATTATGTGACTCGAAGCTGTGATCGGTCGCGCGAATTTCGTCGGCGATATCGAAGGTGTGCGCCAGGCCAGTACAGCCCACTTTCTTGACACCGATACGCAGGGCAATCCCCTTGCCGCGCTTTACAATCTGACGCTGAATCTGTTTTGCCGCATTTTTAGTCAATGTAATTGACATAAGTTAATCTCCAAAGTAACTAAAGAGAACACCGAAATAACCGAGAAAACCAAAAGTGAAGAGGTGATCTATCAAGGGGTGTCAGGACCTTATGGTCTTTATGAATACGGCGAACATATAGTATCGTTACGATACTATATTATAGCCAATATAGTTTCTAAACGATACTATATTGGCGCGAACCTAGTATCGTTTAGAAACTATAATCTTGTCAAGATGATTTTTAAACGCTATTATGTCGGCATGATAAAGGAGTCGAAAATGAACAGTCGCGCTATTGGAGAGTTGGTCTTTCACTTGGGGCGCATAGCGTCCGGCGAGGGGCTCGTGGAGGGGTTGACAGCAGCCCAGTGGGCGGTGCTCAGGTATTTCGCGCAGGCCAACCGCTTCTCACGAACGCCGTCCGCTTTCGCCGCATTCCATGTGACAACCCGGGGTACGGCGTCGCAGACAATCAAAAGCCTCGAAACCCAAGGCTATCTGACACGCATGCGGTCAGAGGACGACAGGCGCAGCATTCGGCTCGTTCTTACCGAGAAAGCCAGGGGCATTCTTTCGAACGACCCCTTCGAATCTCTGGTCCGCGCTGTAGACACCCTCCCCCCCAGTGTCCAAGGCCACTTCGCCAATGCCTTGCAGCGAATACTCGGTCAGGTGGCACAAGAGAGAGGCAAACCTCCCTTCGGCATCTGCACGTCGTGTCAACATTTGGAAAGCGACGACTGCAGCCGGGATGAACAGACGACTTATGCGTGTGGGTTCACGAGCGAGCCGCTGCTTCTGGAAGAGCTCAACGGGGTCTGCATCAACTTCATCCCAGGCAAGCCCAGTTAGTGAAGAACCCAGCCACCGGAGCAGCATTGTAATGAGTCCTTTTCCCGCATTAGGAATCACATCGTAGACGACGAGATCACCTTAAATGCCGAACTGCTCGACCTGTCACTTTGTACGTCAGCGGTCAGTTCTCCAGGGCCTGTGTAGTGGTCCGTGAAATGAATGGACTTCACGTGGTCACGATTGAAGATTTTAAAAACATCTGAAATTTTGAATTTAATCTTTTTGTACGTAAACCCCCTTCCTTCAGGTGGGGGATTTACGCCTGCTCTATGAACACACATTCACTTATTGTTAATAGTCGTTTGGTTGTGCTCACTGGTTTTGGAACAACAGCCTTGCTGAAACCCAAAAGCTGTATCATGAAACCGGCAAGGGTTTGGGGCAATTTACCTTGAATAGCCGACTTCCTATACTGAAGAAAGAGTTTGAATGGTTGTCTGAACCGCATAGCCAAGTCCTTCAATCCGTCAGCTTGAATCTGTCCAGATCGTTCATCAACTTCTTTGAAAAAAGAGCAGCATAGTCGAAGCACGGCAAGCAGTCCATTCAATACCCTCAAGGCGTAAAGATCGTGGAGGGTAGAAAACTATTTCTGCCCAAGATTGGTCATGTCAAAGCCAAGATTCACCGTGAAATTGTTGGCACTATCAAAACAGTCACCATCAGCAAAACGCCTACAGGTAAATACTTCGCGGCTATTCTGGCAGAGAATGAGCTGATTCAACCCGAAGTTTCCTATGAAGGTAAGATTCTGGGTATTGATGTCGGTTTGACTCACCTTGCAATCACCAGTGATGGATCGAAGTTCGACAATCCCCGCCACATTGCCAAAGCGGCAAAGAATTTGAGGCGGAAACAGCAAAGCCTTTCGCACAAAGTGAAGGGCAGTAACAACCGCAACAAAGCTAGATTTTTGGTTGCAAAGGCGCATGAAAAAACCGCCAATGCCCGCAAGAACACTCTGCACAAACTATCTAAACAGCTGGTTGACGAAAACCAAGTCATCGCCGTTGAAGATTTGCATGTAAAAGGCATGATGAAAAATCATTGTCTTGCCAAAGCCATTAGCAGGGAAATCGCATTAAAAAAACTATAAATATCAGTCTATTATGGTTTTTCAGTTATTTTGGTTCATTGAACATAGTATTTTTAGCAAATAATTGTTATCCCAGCCAGCCTTTAGACGTTTAGTTTTAATACCTAACTTTTGCTGTTTTTTCAGATTTAAGCAAGTTCAGCGACAGGTGTCGAATAATAGACATATTAGCCGCACTATTCCCCATTCTTGTTCGCTGTGAATCTTCGTCAAACGCATAATCTAAAACCCAGTGAAGGTTGTTTTCAATGCCCCAGTGCGCCCGCACAACTTGGCCTAAATACTGAGGGTTTGTCGCATCAAGACTACTAATGAAGCGGGGAGTCGCTATTTTTGCGAAAGCTTGTTTTGGGCATCCCAGCCCAAGCAA
>CAYWLM010000016.1:0-36825 GCA_964459125.1 uncultured Methylomonas sp.
AGGAAGCGCATCAAGCCTCGAAAGATGCGCTTCGTGCCTCAGCACATCCTATACCTTGCGTCTTAACTTAATGGCAGTGAACGGGGCTCCGCCTGGGAATTCATACTTAAAACGCTCCAGCGTTGCGTATTTGTGACGCTGTGTGAGCCTCGGTTACTGCATTCCCACGTAGTGTGCGTGGAAAAAAAGGGGTTTACGTAGCATAATCGAACCTACCGGACTGCATCTTTTCGCAACTCAATTCATGGACGGTAGATATTGGATTGGAACAGCATCAACCTAACCTAAACTGCCACGCTACGGTGATTGCCCCCAACAAACTCTATTAACCTCAGCTCATATCCCGCATCCAAATCATGCTCCTGTACCCAGACTTTCTGCTGTTTGCGTAACAAAAACCAAAGCGTTTTAATCACAGGTTCTTCACTTGTATTCAATGTCTGCTGACATTCAGGCAATTGTTTAGCATAAAGATCGGCATTACCCTTTGCTTGCAGTAACACTTCAAATTCAGACAAGCTCATGCACATTAAACCGACAACACGCGGAAACGAGATCGCGATCAGCAGACTTTTCAGATCAATATCCAGCATGGCAATCACCGGTAAAATCGTTGCCGCGAGCAATAGTCTTAGCGTTTTTTCACTGTAATAATTATCACCACGATAAACGACTAATGGCTGATTATATTGCGTGGGTAATTTCAGCTTAATCTGCTGTAGTTGATCAAAACAGCGATAATTTTCGATGATTAAAATACAGTTATGCTCGATATTTTCTAGCTGATCCAGACACATATCCATATGGCCATTTGCGGGTAGAAAATATTCCTGTTGATTAATCTTGAGTGGCTGTCCTGCCAAGGTTTTCAACGCCAAACGCAGGTCTTTAACCTTTTTCCCTGCCAGTTTTTCATTTGTGCCATGCTCTAATGCTTGTTCTCGATGCATATTGGAAAAATCAGCTACAGCTGTTTGCTGTAAATTAATGCCTGTTTCCAGCCGGATCATTTCCTGTAACCTGGCTCGGTCGCTTTCCCTGAGGTTTAATTTTGTACCTTGGGGTAAGCCAATGGCATATTCAGCATGAAAAAATTGCCAGCTTTTGTTTAAGGGCACTTGCTCATGCTTTGCCTTTATTGCCTTTTCGGCTACGCGTAACAGGGTTTTATTTAGTGCCATGAATTCACCTTGTTTTTCTTGCTGCTAAACTCTGTTAAGGAATAAAATCAGAATAAATAATAGCTTACATCGTAGGCTGGGTTAGATTATCTAGCGCTAGCGCAGATAACGTAACCCAGCATTTTACGCATATAAGGTACTTTGCTGGGTTACGTTTTTTTTGCTTCGCTGAAAAAATCTAACCCAGCCTACAAAAATCGAGGATCGGACTGAAGTCCGCCCTACCTCGCCCTACACCAAGCTATTTGCTTCTTCCCGCCAACACAATTCGATATCCTTTACTTTCTTATTACCAGTAAATGCCGCATGACTGGCAAATTGAATAAAAGTCATTTTAATTTTGCTATGCCGTTGCTGCTGCCTGAGCCATTCATTTAGCACACAGCCTAACCATAATGCCGGCTCTATATCTTGTACATATTTCTGCTGAAAACTCACAGCAGAAATACTCTGCCCCGCTTGTTGCTCCAATAAAACAAAATAGCGGCGCAACCATTTACGATACAACGGTAATTCCATCACTTGTATCTCGCGCTCGACCACTTCTATTTTGTTAATCTTCGGCTTACGTTTTTTAGTAAGCAAAGCCTCACTATCGACACGCAATTTTTGCACAATCGCGATCAACTCATCTTCTACGGCATAATCCTGGGTATTAGCTGAAATAGAGAGTTGCAGTGGTTTAATCTGATTCCATTGCTCGGGAATGCTATCCTGTTCAGACCAATCCTGCATTTCATAGCCAGGATTCTGGCGTAGAAAAAAGGCAAAGCCTTGTACTAATTGTGCCCGTGCTTCGATCTTGCGCAGTTCAAACAAAAAGGTTTTCAGTTTATCTAAAATATCCTGCAAACGCTGATGATAAATCGGCAATAAGCGCATTAATTGCTCTTCCAGCAAAGCATACAACGCGGGATGCTCATCGACCATTTCTAATAAATACTCGGGGCGCAAGGAACTGATTGCCTGTACTAATAACTCTACACGCGAGATATAAAACACGTTTTGTTTTTTCTTCTCAGCTAAGGTACGTACATTGGCAAAACGGCTATTAATAAGCATCAACAAATAGCTGGTGTTTTCTTCTAAATTATCCGAGAGATCAAAAATAACCCGCTCGACTTCAGCGCTATAATTTTCGGCGTCTTCAATACGATTCTCATCCCAGGCATCCTGATACAAAAGAATCTGCTGCTCTAGAGTATCAACCCAACTAGCCAAATCAGTATCTAATCGGCGTAAACGATCACTGCTTAAAGCGCTATCGACAAATTGCCCTAAACGCCCGGAAATGCGGTAGCCATCAATACTGTGATTAACCAGAACTTTAAGCTGTTTTAATTGATTGAGCGCACGCTGATTTTTGCTGTCTTTATAAACAACACCTTCGTAATACGCCTGGGCAATCAAATCACTATGGTTCGCCAGTGCTTTAAATAAACGCTCTAAACCTTGCGCCTGACTCAAAATAAAGTCTCCTGAGCGCTTTCCTCTTCATCCTGCTCTACAGGTATTTCTTCATGCTCCTGAATAAACTGCAGCGACTGATAAAAATAATCCAGCTTGCCAGTCACTTGATAAATTAAGGTATCGCGATTGGCTAATTGCAAATAACCCCATTTCTGCAAAGTGCTCAGTAATTTTTCCAAGCGACCTTTGACCGAATCTTCATTGCTAGTGAAATCTTTGAATTTAGCAAAGGCTTGCAAACGATCTGCTAAGGCCTGATTATTTTCGATCACTTGTAATAAACTAGAGAACGCCAAGGTATCGCCGGGCGATAGCACCGTATCCTGCTTTAAACAAGCCATCATCATATCCAGCCATTCAACCACCGGATGCAATTCCAAACGAAATTGCTGAAATACTTTACGAATATCCTGGCGTGCCGCATTATCGATTTCTATATACGCGGCATAAAAAGATAATTTATTCTGGGTATGCGCCAAGCGATAATTTAAGCGCTGCAAATAATCTTCTACCTGAAAGAAATTCTCTGGATTTTGTAAATACTGAAACCCCGCTTCATCGGTGATTTCACAAATAAATTCACCCTGCAGTAAGCGCTTTACCAAAGACTCAAACATCCGTATTCTCCACACTCACTTCAGCGTCTGTTCCTGGCAGTTCCACGTCAAAAGCCAAAGTCTCTAAGTTAGCCATATATTCAGTGTCCATATCCATCTCAATCAATTCACGGAAACCATGCACCTGATAGCGATTTTTAAAGAAGCCTAAAATCTCTGGGTCAGGATCAGGAAATGCTGAGAGTAAAGTAATATTGTTCTTGGTTAACAGCTCAATCAGCATTTCTATGTTTAATTGATGCAATTCTTTTAATTCATCCATCGGCCAGATAAAACGCACTGGCTGGTCTTTGCGAATCATATTAACCAGAGCGATAAAGAACACACATAAAATCAAATACGATAAACCATGACTGGAAATCTGGCGTAACTCTTCCGCATGTGTTGCGCGTTTACTACGGCCATTTTCAGTGACAATAATTTCCAGTTCCAACAAATTGACTAACTTCATTTCTACCTTATTTTTGCTCTGCAATTGCTCAGCAATACGGCGCACAATTTCGGCAAAATCATCAGCGGGTAATTGCCCGTCAGTATGCCGACTCCATTCATCATATTGGTCGGTAAATTTAACAATTTGCTCCCAATAGCCTAGCGTTTTAACTTTTGAGGTTAAGCGGCCCTGTATGCTTTCAATTTTCTCAAAGCTGATATTTTTATCAATATTCGCCGCCAATCGACGCGATAAAGAATCGATACCCCGATCAAAGCGCTGTAAAGCTTGTTGGTAATTGCGAATCGCACTGCCAAAAGTCTGTGCCTGCATCACCAGCCAGCGCCGCGTATCATCAGCACTGGAGACAAACCAGTCTTGTATTGCCGGCAGCCACTGTATTTCATCGCTATCAATACCTAACTCAGTATTGACCGCAGAATAATAACTATAGGGACGGGTATTTGGAATCGCCGCCAGTACACGTTTTAAATGACGTACTAAATCGCTTATTTCCTTGCGCTGCGTTTTATGTTTAGCGGTAAGAATTTTGAAATGGCCTTGCAATAAATTCAAGTGATGCGAACTATCGAATGACACTTGTTCCGGTATTTTTTTCGGATACAGCGCTAAATCTTCAATCACTTTTTTCAGCGTAGTGACTTCTTTATCGTATTTCTTAATGCTATTTTTAATCTGCTCTAAATGCTCATCCAGCATTTTACGTTGCTGCTGATAAGTCGTATGCAAAGCGGCATATTGCTGGTTTTGCTGTTGCTCGGTTGCCGCACGGACACTTAGATCTGACTGTATCGTGTCATAACGTAGCCACTCGACATCCAACCACCGCTGATATTGGCTAACTAATTGCTCTGCATTTTCCGCTTCTGCCAATTCCTGCCTGAGCGTATTCACTTTAATTTCTAATGCCGTTAAAGTTGCAGTATCTACTTTGCGTTCGCGCATACTCTGCAAGCGCTGCTGTTTTAATTCCGCTAGTTCATTGGCTTTTTGTTCTTTCAGGCGATTAATGTCCTGATCTGCGACAGCATGTTCTTGAGCGGCTTGCTGAGTAAATTCGGCTATTTTTTCAGCTAGTGTTTGGCTTAATACGCGGATTTCGTCTTTTAATTGCTGCTGAAGTGCAGCTAACAGTTGATTATTTTGCCTAATTTGCTCATTTACTTCAGTGCGTTGCTGTTTTAACTGCTGTTCACGCTCCTTTTTACTACGCACAATTTGTAGTTTTAAGGAGTCCAATTCCTCTTTGACCGTTTGCAAATGACTATTGGCCTGGCCTTTCGCTAAAAGCATTTGCTTATGCTTTTTTTGCAAGCTCGCATCTGCTTTACTTAATTGCTGCAACGCTTCTTCTGCACTATTTTCCGCCACAACATGCTGCTGCATTTGTTCGCGCAAATCATGCAAAACATCGCGTAATTTTTGTTCATCTACCGTGCGATCAGCCTCTATGCCGCCCAATTGCAAAGCAACACCATAGAAGCCTGCTTGCCCAGTTAAAAGTTCAGGCTCTAAATCATCACGCAGTAGCAATTCTGGCTTAATGACTTTGGCAATACTCGTACCCCAATCCGTTTTATATTCGCGCAAAAAACCTAATAAAGTACTCGCATCGGCATTAATTTGCGCTTCAACGGCCTCGGTTTGCGCAAGCAATAGTTGCTTTTCTTCGGCATGCTTACGCTTTTTCTGAAACACGACTTCAACAGCGGCTTTATGCTCACGAATTTGTTCTTCTACCGCCTGCTCATTAGCCTCAGCTTCTTGTTTTTGCTGTAGATAAGTATCATGCAATTCTAATTTTGTCTCACGATCGGCAATTAATACCGGATCCGCTTGAACTTGCGTGATCTGGCTATTTAATGCGCCCAGTTGCTCACTTAAAGTCAGAGTCGATTGACGCTTTTGCTCTTGCTGTTGCTCGCTGGCATCGCGTAAAACCTCTTTACGTTCAGTTGTCTCCGCCGTCGCGTGTGCTTTTTGCTCGCTTAGTTTTTGCTGGGTTTGTTGTTTTTGCAACTCAAAGCCATGAATTTGTGCGGCAAAATATTGTTCTTTTTCAGCGTGTAAGCGGCGAAATTCAGCTTCAATATCTTGTACATCAGACAAGAGCTGACTTAAATTATCGCGCTCGCTATTCAAAGAAGTTTTAAGCAACTCTAAACGTGAATATAACTGCTTTTTGCCTGCTATATCCTGCGCTTCCCATGCCGCTTTCTCTTTTTCTAGTTGCGCTTTTTGACGCTGCAATTGGGCTAACTCAGCTTTGGTCGTCGCTAAAGCAGATTTAAGCGCTAGCTCTTCTTCTTCCCAGGCTTTCTGCACTTGCTCTAATTGCTCATAACAGACTGCACCGGCTTGGCGCTGTTCTTGTTCTGCTTGTTCGCTTTGCGCTAGCAACTTTTCCAAACGCACTTGCAACTCGCCTAAGCCTTGCTCGGTTTGCAAAAGTACCGTTTCAACTTGATTCAATAATTCTATTTTTGGCCGCTCTTGCTCAACCTGCTGATAAGCGCGATATTCTTTATACCAGTTATCCAGGGTTTCCATTTGCAATTCCAGAGCAATGGATTCACGATTTTCATCGATACAGTTGACCAGCATTTCACGCAAATCGGCGAAGTCTGTAGAACGCATAAACATGCCGGTAATAATTTTTTCTATATCTTTTAAGCGCTGCCCCGAACTACCCTGACAAAAACTATAACGCGCAATCAGCTGGCGCATATCCTGGCCTTTGTTATGCGGCAAGTTTTGGATAATAGTGCGGTAATCGCTACAGGCTGTCACTTGATTACTGTGCTGCACCTGACGAGTCACGAGATGTGACTTTAAATGTCGACAAGAGACAGGATATTTCACGCCATCTTCATGTTGCTCGATAAAATCTTCCGGCTCAAAACCTTTGTCTATAAAGCGATAACACAATCCTTCATCATTGGTCGAAGCATAAATAGCAACCATGCAAGTTTGCTCATTACGCTGGTATTCAAAAAGAATATACGAGGATTCACGCGGCAAATAATGTTTAACAAAGCTATCGGTGACGCGACTTTTAGGTACTAAACGCCCCGGTCTTTCACCATAAAACAAAGGAATTAAACGCAGTAAGGTGGTTTTACCCGCACCATTAACCCCGTTTAAATTAGTATGCCCATCTAAGCGAACTTCTTGCAATTCACCCTCTTTATAAGAGTCGATAAGAATAAGGCGATTAAGTGAATACATCATTGATTTGGCTTATTTAAAAGGTTCATACCTTGCGGCGCGGGTGCTAATAAGAATTAAGAGGGGGCATTTTAACACTTTCCTAATAACTCCCCGTACATTTACGGCAAAATTTCCGAATACGCTGACGCTGACTTAGCGTATAATTATTCGCTTATTTACCTTCCCTTTAGGAAAACACCAACTATGCCTGAAATCATTATCTACACCAGCAACTTCTGCCCCTACTGCACAATGGCTAAACGCCTGCTAAGCGCAAAAGGCGCGACTTATACAGAATTAAATGTGGATACCACGGCCGGTTTAAGAGAAGAAATGGTACAAAAAACCAAACGCAGAACTGTGCCGCAAATCTATATAGGTGAACAACATATAGGTGGCTTTGATGATTTACGTGCTTTGGATTTGAAAAAAGGCTTAGATTCCTTGCTAGTTCCTAGATAGCCGTTTCAAGAACACGACTGGCATTCTATGCACAGGATTCTAAACTGCTCTAAAGCTTAAATAGGCCAACTTTTGTATAACACTCTGTTATTTATATCTATCTTGCTGTTTGCGTTAAATACTCGGGCGCAACCA
Organism: uncultured Methylomonas sp.; assembly: GCA_964459125.1. Taxonomy (GTDB): domain Bacteria; phylum Pseudomonadota; class Gammaproteobacteria; order Methylococcales; family Methylomonadaceae; genus Methyloprofundus. Next base: position 7,530 of record CAYWLM010000016.1, read on the forward strand.
GCTGTACCTGTTTTGCAGTTAAATACCGAAGGGCTGCAGGTAGACTTGCATTGGTCCAAAGTAGATAGTGCCACGGGTTATCGCCTGTTTTATGCGCCTTATCCCTATCTGGGTGAAGCAACTATAAACAGCATTGATATGGGTGCTGAAACTGACTTTACTATTGGCTTATGGCAAGGGGCGACTTTTTATGTGGTCCTACAAGCCTATGATGACCAGAATCAAAGCAGTGAGTATTCTAATATCGGTTTTTTGGAAATTCAGGATCGAGGTGCTGCCTATCGTCAATATTGGCGCACGGTCACTAAAGAAATCAGAGGGTATTCTTTTACTACACAAAGTTTTTTATATGATTTACTACCCAATGTCACTGACTGTTTTGCGGGTATTCTTAATGAGCAAGCACAACAGAGACTGCTTGATGCATTTAATCAGACACGACTGTTACACCAACTCTCTGCAATCACATATGATCACAATGCTGATTTTGAAGTACAACAAGCCTCATTAATTCAACGTGCAAATAACTCTTTATCGCATAGGCCCGGAACGAATGCGACTTGTTATAGTAATGCAGGCCTTGCTGGCAGTAATAGTAGCAATTTATATCTAGGTGGGAATGATAGTGACCCGGCAAATGTCTTAATTAGTTTTATAGGTGATGCATCTAACGTTTCTAATATCTCAGGTGTCGGCCATAGACGCTCATTATTAAACCCTTTTCTGCAGTTTACCAGTTATGGCCAGGTATTAGGCGCAGCGGGGGTGAAAGTATTTGATTTTTCTGGCAACTCAACAACGGCTGCTGAAGATATTCCTGACTTTGTTGCATTTCCCTATTTGCGCTATCCCTATGTGTTTTTTTCCGATAAAACAACTAACAAAAAAACCCCGTGGAATTTAACCATTATCGAAGACAAGTCTTCGACATGGGCAAATCAACATAATTATTTTACGAGTGCCAAAATTAGCGTAACACAGAAAAGCGATGGTCAATCAATGACTATAGCTGACATACATTTCGACACTAATGGCTCTGGAGTCCCTAATAATCTTAGCTGGAGAGTGACGGACTGGCAGTATGACACCTGGTATAGCGTAGTCATCAGCAATATAAAATACCGATCTGGAGAAACAGGCAGTATTCAGTATGATGTTTTTATTGATTATAAAAATATCATTAATATACCATTGTCTCTTGCAGCAGGTGCTTAGCCCACTGGACTTGCAATGTCCGCGAGCTAAAGCACCTGCCCTACTTGCTAGCAACAGAATTAATCCAAAGGAATTCTGATTTTTTGCCCCGGATATATTAGATCAGGATCTTTTATAACCTCTTTATTCGCCTCAAAAATACGTGGATATTCCATCGCATTTTGATAATATTTTTTAGCAATTTTAGATAAGGAATCACCACTTTGAATCACATAATATTCAACATTTCCAGGCTCTAAGGCCGCAACATCATCAGTTTCCACATCGTTAATCTGAATTTTAGGCACAACCTCTGTCACACCCTGCACATTACCAGCCATCAAAACGACTTTCTGAGCAGCCTCAGCACTGTCTGTCACCCCAATAATAGTCGCAATCCCATCATTGAAGATGACACTCAAATCATCTATTCCCGGATTGTTTGCAGAAATATATTCCATTATTTTGGCTGCGGCATCAACATCTTTTTTAAATAGCTTACTACCTATATCTTTTGCAAAATCAAATAGTCCCATAACCCTCTCCGTTGTATTATTTAAAAGAATTTCTTGGCCATATTAAATAAATCATCTGTTATATCGCCATCATTATTCGTATCCAGAAATGTTGTAATCATGCCCACGACAGGGCTGGCATCAGCGCCCAGAATACTATTCATATTCAGACTTTGTCCTCTACCTCCAATTGGACTGTCCTTTGTTTCCTTACTCAGTGCACTCATAACAGCAGTTGCCACCAGAGGCAATAATTGTTTAATAATACCACTGTCTACACCGGTCTTTTGCGCAGCCTGTTCAGCTACATTTCGGCTAACATCCCTGCTGCCAAGAACATGGCCTAAAATAGCATTCCCTTCTTCGGTTGCAGCGGGTTCAGCTAATTGCTCCGGATGATCCAGGTAATGCTGATAATCACTTTTGCCCAGGGCACTCACTAATGCCCCCAGACCTTCAGAAGTACTTGCATTGGTTTTAATGCCCTCTGAAACTGCCGGTAGCAACTGACCAATAACCTTTTGCACATCAGCTTCATCAATACCGCTATTACGCGCTAACTGGGTGATTAATTGTGCATTCTGACCACTTAAAAGTGTGTCTAAAATTCCCATTAAATTCTCCATAAATTAGAGTACAAACTTTGATACTATACCTATAATCTCTTAAGCGCCATTTGTCCTAATGATAGAAAATACAAATGGGCAAATGAGCCATCTTGAATGATAGAACATTTAAAGTATTCCGGCTAGCCAAAGTTATCAGTGGATTATAATAAGAATAAGCTCTTAATATCTTCACCATTTGATTTGAGCAAAGATCTTCAGCCTGCTGTTTCAAAGCGGACTAAATAGCAGCTCACTATCTTGTTGATGTTATTCTATGCGGGCATGAGTACTATAAGCAGCCATCCACCATCCTAACTCTATTTATAATGAAGGAATCACCTAGATGCTAAAAACCGTTTACCAACAATACCACAGCCATTAAAGAGGAAACAGCAATGCCTGAGATAAATAATAATAAGCAGAAAAAAACCTCTTATTCAAGAGAACAGTCACCCGGCTTCCTGGAAAAAATAGGTGTTAAATATTACAGTTATCTGGCAAATAAATCAGGTACTGCAAATATGCAAAATATCAGTATCGATGACCTTCCTCCTGATATTACTTTGCATACACTGGCTGGTAATATCACTGGGTTTGCTGCAGTCATCGGCTTTGCTATCGGAGCATTAACCACCTTTGTAACTATCTGGGTGGAATGGACTTATATGGAAAGCATGGAAACCACTGATTATTACTTGCTTTATGGCAGCACTCTGATTGTTATGCTGGCGATCGAAATGAGCGTTTTGTTCTGGTTAGGATTAAAAACTGTCTACAGCCTTGCTTGCCTTACAGGACACAATCAGACAGCTAAAGGCTCATGCCTACCTGGCGATGATGCCGTACCTAATATTCTAGCCCGTGCGGCATTAGAAGTACCCGACCCGATTATTCATTATCTGGGCATAGATCCACTAAAACATTTATCCAAGTCCAAACTGTTTCTGGTCGCCTTTTTATATAAAGCCAAAGTTGTATTAAGCGGCCTTGCCGTTAAATTTTTATTAATTCGCCTGTTTGGTAAAGGTGAAGCCCGGACAGCCTTTAGCTGGGTCGCCATACCTATTACGGGATTCTGGGATGCATTTACCTTATATAAAGTAGCTCGGGAAGCCAGGCTTAGGCTATTTGGCAACAAACTGGCAGAACATATCGTCAATGAAATGCTCACAGAAGAACTGATTACTCAACTCAGTCCTAAAGCGCGTGAAGGTTCTGTGCGAGCCGTTGCTACAATGATGGTTCTGGCGCAAAACTATCATCCGAACATGCTGGTTTTATTACTCAGGCTGTGCGACACATTTAATATTGATGAAAATAAGGATTACGATAACTGGGAAGATTTTCTTGTCGTACTAGATGAAGTGACAACAAAAGAACGCTATTTTTTACTGGATTTACTCAGTGTTGCCGCTGCATTTGATGGCCATTTATCCAAGCTGGAACGCCATCATTTGCCAGAAGCATTTAAAGAATTAACTACTGAGTATATGGAGCGCACTGAACAGTTAAAAACTTTACTGGTAAATGGCCAATTACATGCGGCTAAAAAACTGTGTGTACTGGATTTCAATCCTGGCTAATAGCTCAGGAAAACAGGCATCTCGACAGTCTGCAGGCAGAGTAATTGCCCTTTAATTTGCCTTATTCACAGGAAGAGCGGGTCGTGGATCAGGCGGTTCAGTAGGCCCGCCGCCGCCAAACCCGGTAGGCCTATTGTAGAGACCACGTCCATAATAACGTCCGTAATTAGGGTAATTATAGCCTTCGTAGACGGAATATCCTGCGCTGGTTTGAGTGCCACTACACGCTGTCAAGAACTGCGTTACTGTTAGCAAAGCAGCAATAAGCATTATTCTGCTACTTAGCATGATCATTGCTCCCCCTTCACTAAATCTTTATCTTCAGGCTGCCAACGGTGCAATATCAAGAATGCTCCAAGGTTGTCGGAAATAACGGCAATATCTCCAGCTGTATCGTGTAAGGATTCACCAGGACGAACCCAGACTTTACCGCCCAGGCTGTTTACTAGGTCTAATAATAAAGCAGGATCTTTGACCCGGATAGCAGACACCCAGCGAACCTTAAAATCATCCTCAGCTACCTGCCTAATACCGGCGCGCCAATTGCCCTGATTTTTCATAATCAAGTAATCACCTGGACTAGATATAGAATCATAGTGACCTAAATTCTGATAAAAGCCAAAGCTGTTCTGCGGCTGATTGCTCCATAACTCGTTCCATAACCAGCCACCCACTGCAGGATCAGTATCTGCAGGATCACCATCCAGAGAGTGGAGTAACAGAAATTGCGCTCCCAAAGGGTCACTGACTAATGCGCCGCGTCCACGGTTCTGCATATCAAGCGGACCTTTAATTATCTTGCCACCCTGACCTTCCAGATAATCACCTGCCTTATCAACATCTGGCACAGACATATAGGCTAGCCAGAGCGCTTCAGCTTTTTTCCCGGCCTCTGGCTTGACTTCCAGCATGCCGCCTATACGCCGTCCCTTATTCAGAATGACCGTATAGCGTCCCTGCTGTTCGAAGGTCCAGTTAAACAGCTGACTATAAAATTTTCGTGAAGCGGCAATATCGGGGGTTAGTAAATCATGCCAGACAAATTTGCCATGATAATAGGTATTGGTGGGTGCTGCAGTGATTGAAACCAGGAAATCAGTTTTTACGGCATCAGGGGCTGAGCCAGGAGCGGTACAGCCAGAGAGTAAAACACTGGTTAATAGCAGGGAATTCACTATTCGCCCGCAATAGTAAGCAAATCTGATGTTGAAATTAAACATGATTTTATTTCGTAATGTAAATGTATTAGAAGGCAGTATATAGCATTTCCCGTTAATATGATCATACAGGCTTAACACGCAGATACCGTGGCGCAATCAAACTAATACCACATTCATAGCCATGCAGTAAATATTCGAGAAGTAGAGAAAACAGGGCTAACCTATAAAAGAATTTTGAGAGGAGTATAGAGGATGTCACTCAGCAGTAAAGCTGCCGAGTGACATCTATTTCGCGAGTAAAATGAATCTACTAGTTGAATTTTATATCAATACGACGATTTTTCTGACGACCTGCCTGTGAGCTATTTGACGCTACTGGCTGGCTTTGACCATAACCAATCGCAGTAATACGGCCGGCTGCAATGCCTTTGCTAATAAGTACATTACGAATATAATCAGCACGTTTCTGGGATAATTCCATATTACGTTCAGCACTACCTGTATTATCCGTATGCCCTTCCAGGGTCACTTTTTTATCAGGATACTTTTCCATATAGGAAGCCAATAAATCAATACCCGTTGAAGCACCCGGCACCAAATCAGCCGTGCCAGTAACAAATTCAATGTTTCCGAAGGCTAATAAAATTTCACGCTCTGCTTCTAATAATTGCATTTTCAGCAATCTGTTCTGCGCAGCATCCAATTGGTTTTTAGCAGCATCTTTTTTTAAGTTTAGAGAGTCTGTGATCAACTGCTCTTTTTTGCTCATTAAATTGATACTGTTTTGTCTTGACTGTCCAGCCGCTGCAGTATTAACTGCAGTCTCGACTTGAGCGTTACCGATATAAGCCAAAGAAGTCATGTCTTCTACAGATTCAGCAGCAGCAGCATCTAATAGCGTTGTATTCGCTTTGCTTAATTCATCTGCAGCATATCTTTGGATAGCTGGATTGCTAGCCGCTGCCTTATACGCTTGCTGGGCTTCTAGCAGAGATTTTGGTTTTTGTAACTCCGCACAACCTACAGCTAGTGTTGTGATTATAGCGGGGATAAGCAGTTTTTTTACTGTCATTGTATTCATATCATAGATCCAAAAAATTTTAGTTGGTGCGTTACAATATTATTTAAGCTGTGATTTCAACATTTCCAGACTTTGCTGCATTTGCTTTTCAGATGCACTCGCTTTTCCTGCTTCTGTCTTCGCTTGAGCCAAATTACCATCTGCAGTCGATTCTTTAGCTAAACGCAAAGCGTCTTCGTTTTTACCTTCTTTCATTTCAGATTTAGCTTGCTGCAATTTGTTTTTTGCTCTTTCCAGCTCCACTGGAGCATATTCATTTGCGCCAATATTGCGTGCCGATTGAAGAGTCGCTTCTGCGTAAGCTATTTCAGCTTTTGGTGCAGCTATGCCGCAGCCGGTTAAAACTAAAACAGCAGCACTTAAAGCAGTCGTTTTAATTAACGATGCAGTATTTTTTTTTGTGAACATGAACTCACTCTCCATTTTAATTTATTAAATAAGAAACTGTAGGCTAATAAAATTTTACTTGTCAATTCTATATGAGATAAGCCTGATTACAAAATGTTTCCATTTGTCTTTCAATATTTAAGCTTAACAAAACTGATTAGCAAAATATTCTCGAGCAGTATTCTCGGTAGAAACAAACAAGTGATTGATTTACCTTCATTAATAGCAAGCAGCTCAGCCAGCTTATGCTGATGCATTCGATTAGCTACGGCCATCTCCAAACGCAAGCTTCAACGCTTATTAATTTTTAATACCTACCCCTTTAGCCAATAAATATAAGCAGAAAACGACTAATAACAATATAAAACAGATAATGATTATCATGGCTGTCGTTACATCTATATCTGAAATACCAATTAAGCCGTAACGAAAAGTATTAATCATATACAGGACAGGATTACCTAGAGCGATTTTCTGCCAGATATCAGGCAACATTGAAACAGAATAAAACACCCCCCCTAAATAACTAAGCGGTGTTAAAACAAAGTTGGGGATAATAGAAATATCATCAAAACTATCGGCGAATATAGCATTAACAAAACCAGCTAAAGAAAATAAGGTTGCAGTTAATACAAAGACACTGACAGTAATCCACCAGTTAGTCACCGATATTTCAGTAAATAGCATAGAGATGCCCGCTACCACACAGCCAACCAACACTCCACGCGCCACCCCGCCACCAACATACCCGGCTAATATTACCCAGTTAGGCACCGGTGCTACCAGTAACTCTTCGATATGGCGTTGAAATTTAGTTGAATAAAAAGAAGACACAACATTGGCATAGGAGTGACTGATGACTGACATTAATATCACGCCTGGTACTATATAATCCATATAGCTTACAGTATCAATACTGCCGATTCGCGCACCAATAAGCTTGCCAAAAATCAGAAAATATAATGACGTCGAGACTGCCGGAGGCAATAATGTTTGTGGCCAGATCCGTGTAAAACGACGAATTTCTTTAAATAAAAGAGTTCTAAATGCTATCGAATTATTCATTAAATAATCGTTTCACCTTTGGCTAATTTAGGTAAGCGTCCTTCCAGACCCATTGCACCGCGCATTACTTTATTTTTAAGCGGAGTAATGCGCTCCGCCAGACCCAGGCCTAAATTTCTGAAAAATTTAACTGGCATCACCTGGTTACTAAAGATGCGGTAAAACAGATCCATCACCGTCATCATTTTCAGGTTTTCGTTACGTCGTAAGCGTTCGTATCTCTTGAGCACCGCCACATCTGCAATATTTCTGCCCTTATTACTGGCATCAATTAATACTTCTGCCAGCATTGCAGCATCCAGCAAACCTATATTAACCCCCTGACCTGCCAGGGGGTTAATCATATGCGCGGCATCACCAACTAATGCTACCCCTTGTTTCACATACTCCTGTGCATGTTGACGCTTTAAAGGGAAACTCGCTACACCTAGAATCTTATTAATTTTCCCCAGACAGTCAGGAAAGTTTTTTGTTAATTCAATCAGTAGTTCTGCATCAGATAAAGCCTTTAAACGCCGCACTTCATCAGGCGTGTTATACCAGACGATAGAGCCATAATTCCCCGATAAAGGCAAAAAAGCTTGCGGTCCGGTCGCTACAAAACGCTGCCAGGTAATATCCTGTTGCGCATAGTCCGTTTCTACATAGATAACCATTGCATGTTGCTGGTAATCCCAGCTAGTCACACCCAGACCCACGGCTTGTCTTAATCGCGATTGCCCACCATCTGCAGCGACCAATACTCGGGCTGACAAAACCCGGCCATCATCAAGCTCAACACTACCTTTGCCATCGGTATAATGAATTTTCCTGATAAGAGAGGGACATAAAAAATCAATATTAGAAAATTCCTGCGCTCTTTGTAACAAGGCCAGTTGAGTCACACGGTTTTCTACAATATAACCTAAAGCATCATAAGCGATAGCATCACTGTTAAACTCGGTATCGCCAGCAGTTTCCCATACACGCATCCGTTTAAAAGGACACATACGCATAGCGACTACAGCATCCCAAGCGCCGACGGTTTGTAGAATTTGTTGTGAAGCAATGCTTAAAGCAGAAACGCGCAAATCATGGGCCTGCTCAGGTGAAAACTCTTCGGGCATAGTCTGTTCAATCAGTGCCACTTTTAAATCGCTGTTACCCAGAGCACAGGCAACTGCAGCACCGACCATGCCACCGCCAACAATGATCACATCATATTGTTCTTTCATTTCAACATTCCTTTACCAGCCAAGTCGATAATTATAGCACCATGAACTATACTGATGATTCTCAATACTAATCATTATAGAACAGAGACTATTCCTCAACACTGCCAGCCTGATAACGTGTGGGATCAGGCACTCCTGCCTCGGCAAACCCGGCTTTCCTTAGGCGACAGGCATCACATTCTCCACAGGCAAGGCCTTCCACGCTGGCCGCATAACAGGATACAGTCTGTGCATAATTGACCTGTAATTCAATGCCACTGCGAATAATTTCCCCCTTACTCATATGAATAAGCGGCGCATGGATTTTAATTCTATGCCCTTCTACACCCGCTTTGGTTGCAACATTTGCCAGCGCCTGAAAGGCCTCAATAAACTGCGGACGACAATCGGGGTAACCAGAATAATCCACCGCATTAACACCAATAAAAATATCATGCGCACCCAATACCTCGGCCCAACCCAGAGCAAAGGATAAAAACACGGTATTCCTGGCAGGCACATAAGTAACCGGAATCCCTGTTTGGGGTGTAACAGGGACATTTAAAGCATCATCTGTTAAAGCTGATCCACCAATTTCACCTAGTCCCAGTTTAATCACTTTGTGTACGGCGACTTGATAGTCCTGTGCTATTTTTCTGGCGGAAACAAGCTCTGCATTATGTTTTTGTCCATAATCAAAACTCAAGGCATAGACTGAATAGCCTTGCCGTTTTGCCATCGCCAGGACAGTGACCGAGTCTAGCCCCCCCGATAATAAGATAATTGCTTTTTTTGTCATATTGCCTGAATAGTTAAGTTCCTATCCTGCTATTATACTGGCTAAATTAATCAATGGAATATCCCAGCGCAGACTGAATAAGTAAAGCTATAATATGCGCTAATAACAAATCAATATACGACACCTAGCTATGCAAGAAAAAGATGTTTTACGCCGTTTTTTATTTGATGGATTAGCTATTCGAGGCGAATGGTTAAATTTATCCACTAGCTGGCAAGCAGCAAAACAACATCACCAATATCCTGATGCAGTCACGCAAATACTAGGAGAAGCGCTGGCTGCTGCAACCTTGCTTTCTGCAACGATAAAATTTGATGGTAATCTGATTATCCAGGCTCAGGGAGATGGGCCATTAAAATCACTGGTTGCTCAAAGCACTAATAACAGAGAAATTCGTGGCTGGGCTCGTTGTGATAAGATTGTTTCTGGCGAGAGTTTAGCTGAATTATTCGGCTCAGGGCGACTAGTGTTAACCATAGAACCAATTTCTGGCGATCCCTATCAGGGAATCGTTCCATTAGCAGGATCACGCCTTGCCGAAGCAGTAGAAGCCTACTTTGCACAATCGGAGCAATTGAAAACACGGCTGTGGATATTTGCTAATAAATATGAAGCGGCCGCTTTATTCATTCAAGAACTGCCTGCACAACAGAATGAACAAACCCGGGAAGACTGGCAACGTATTGAAGCATTAGCAAACACCATTACCGAACATGAGTTGCTATCACTATCTTGTGAGCAGGTTTTACAGCGTTTATTTAATGAAGAACATGTACGCCTGTTTGCTGCAGAACCGATTAGCTTTAAATGTCGCTGCTCGGCTGAAAAAGTCGCAACAACGCTATTATCGCTTGGCCGCGAGACAGTAGATGAAATTCTAGCTGAGCAAGGCGAGATCATAGCTGATTGCGAGTTTTGCAGTACAAAATATCATTTTGATAAAGTGGATATAGCAAGAGTATTTTCTGACTCTGCGGTTCAACCCTATTCGGCAACCCGGCACTAATTGTAATGGTCAAGTAAAACAGGACAGGACACTTTTTTAGACCCTTTCTGCTTTCCCCAGCGCCCCAAAGCACGCAGAGAAACACCTAAATGATCCACTGCGCGTTGCAGAGTGTACCTATGCTTTAGCACAAGTTGAGCAACATCCTTTCTAAACTCTAACGTATATTATGGTTTTGGTTGATTGTTTTCGTTAACCATATTTATACCTCTATTAACATTATAAACCGGTCTTTAGAAGTGTCCGGCTTTACTTGACCATTACAATCTTAACCGGTAAGTCATAAAAAAGCCCTAGACAAAAAAATCGCCCGTTACGCGGGAAAGAAAAGGTTTAAAGGGATAATAGGCGCGCCATCGCGCGCCTCATGATAGATTTTGGGACTCCATGTCACAAAAATCGATTCGCCACGCGGCGAATCATTGATGCCCTGGTACGCCCCGCGTCCGCCACAACTACGCAACAAAATCCTGCTCCGTTACGGCTCCCACACATGGCTTGACGGCTATTCGGAATGCAATTCTTGCCTCCCTCGCGCGCTTATAGCGCACTTCGGATTGGCGAATTGCCCTGCCGCCTACCACGGACTAAAAATCATCACTTCGCTTTGGCTCCGTTTCCCTGATTTTCAGCGATAGTTAAAAAGACCGAACAGCACGCACTTTGAGTGCGTCGTACTTAGCGCTGTTTTTCTGGGTACCACTGGTGAAAATCTGGGACCACGCGTAGCGACCATCGTTCTCAGTAGAACTCCAGTAGGGAGCAGCAGTAAAACCGCCCACAACGTTAGATTCCGCTATTTTTGCTTCATATAACAGATTCAACTCAGTTTTTGTGGGCAAACGCCAACCTGACCCATGAGCCTCTGTTGCTTCTTTTGCGGCATACCAGTCAAGTTTAGTCGATTCGTCTATTCGCCATATTGCCAAACCATGCTCTTTAGTACTATCGTTAAATATATAGACTATGCCGGTATCGAGCAATGTATCATTTAAAGTATATACAGTAGCAGATCTTGCTGGAGCTGGAGCACCATCAGCACCAAGTCCTTCAGGTGCCGCAAAGATACTAAACGACATCAGTAGCCCGATATTGAATAACAACAATTTTGCTATCTTTGTGCCTGAGTTAATTATTGGTTTCATTGTTTACCCTCGCATTTTTATAATTAAAATGATTTTTTAAAAAATCTTTGCTTAGTCCCGTCAAAACGCAAGCGGGAAAAACATCCGGAATCTCCTAAAAAATAAATAATACACGCCACAAGGAGCATATTACTGTTGCCAGTAGAATCTCATTTAAGATAAAAGTCACGTTTTTTGTGTGCTTTTGCCTCATTCTGGATACCTGCACCTAGGTGAGCGCATAGGTTGTGGGTGAGGAACGAACCCCAACAATTTTACAAACAAGATTGCTGGGGTTACTTTCATCACCCCAAGCTACAAGGTTTTTATGCACAAATAACCGATTACCTGCCCCTGCATAAGCAGTTGTGACGCTGCATTTCAAATGCGATAATTGTTGCTCTTTTCCAGCATTTATCCTAACCGCTACGCCAGATAGAGAACAATAACCAGATTCCACCCATAAATGCGCCGACAAACCCTATCAACCCGAGAAATGAAGAGGCTCCACCTTCCACTGTGGAAACGATAGAGCTACCGACAATTAAAGCTGAAGTGATCAGGCTGACTGATAAACGATTCACTACTCTGTCTAACTCTTTAGCTAACCACTCAGGCTTTGCAATATCAAGGCGCACACCTAATGCTCCGCGTCGCGCCAGATCAAGTAAGCGGTGCAAGTCGTTGGGCAACTCGGTTAACAATTCGAACATACCGGAAAAACTTTGCCAGCCTTGTTTTAGCATGGCATCGGGGGTATAGCGCTTGAATAAAGCTCGCTGTAAAAAAGGGGTCGCTACCTGCACGATATTAAAATCTGGATCTAATTGCCGTCCCATTCCTTCCAAAGTAATTAAGGTTTTCATTAGCAACGTCAGATCAGGAGGCAACTTTAGCTGATGATCTCGCAACAAGGTGGTCAAATCATTTAAAAAACCTGCTATATCTATATCTTTAAGTGAAACATCATGATATTGATCAATTAAGCCATCCACATCGGTAGTTAGACTCTCCGTGTTTGCCAGTGTATCGCCCGCCCATTTTAATAAAATCCTGACCGCCTGACTGGTATTTCTGGCAACAACCCCCTGTAAAAGATGCACAAGCTGAGAGCGCCGTTCCTCAGTCAATCGACCCACCATGCCAAAATCAATAAATGCTATACGATTTTCGGAAAGAAAAAACAGATTGCCAGGGTGCGGATCAGCATGGAAAAAGCCATCTTCCAAAACCATTTTCATCACTATTTCTGCGCCATTGCGTGCTAATTGCTTACGATCCAGACCTGCATTATTTATGGCCACAAGGTCACGAGCAGGAATGCCATCAATGTATTCCTGCACATTCATGCGTTCACTGGTCCATTGCCAGTACACTTTGGGAATGATAATAACAGGATCATTGGAAAATGCGCTAGCGATCCGCTCTGCATTGCGACACTCACCCGCCAGATCCAGTTCGCGGCGCATTGATAAGGTAAATTGATGAATAATTTCTTTAGGTTGAAAGCGACGAAAATCTTTACTTTCCCGTTCGGCTATTTCTGCTATTTGCTTTAACAAACGCAAATCCGCCTCAACCTTGGGTCTAATTCCAGGTCGCCGTACTTTAACAATAACCTGATGCCCTCTTTTTAATCGCGCAAGATAAACCTGACCTATGGATGCTGTTGCAAAAGGCTGCTGATTAAACTCGGAAAAAAAATCGTCAACCTGTCCACCCAGATCTTCTAGTAATTGAGGTTCGATTTCGGAAAAAGGAACTGCCTGTACCTGATCCTGTAACTTTGCAAACTCATTTATCCATTCTGCAGAAAATAAATCAGCACGAGTTGCCAAAATTTGGCCCAGTTTCACATAAGTAGGCCCCATTTCCTCCAAAGCCCTGCGTACTCGAGCCGGAGGCTCTAGATGAGCTAGCTCTTCTACCTCTGACCAATGTAATACTTTTCCGGCTCGATCGATGATATTCGACAAACCTAGACGCCGAACCATATCACCAAAACCATAACGAATCAGGATTAATGCAATTTCATGTACCCGGCCAAGATCTTTGGCTGCATTTAAAGTTCCTAATATCATTTAGCGCTAACGTGCTTTTAAAGTTACTGAGTGATATTCGGCAACTTAATTTTTTTCATCCGTAGATAAACTATCGGCAATACCCGCAAGCAAACCACTAGCAATCCGCGCTACAGAAGCACCCGTTGTTTTTGCTATATCAGCTAGCGGAATATTTTTACCTTTGCTGGAAAGAAACGTTCTTAAGTGACCGGAAGTTTCTTCGACAGTACGGCCAACTGAAGTAGAGCTATGCTGCAGATGGTGAACGAGTTTGTTTATGATGTCAGAAGTCACTTGCTGACCGCCTTTTGCGACATCATTCAAAGTATCAAAAAACAACTTTTCCAAGTCATTTAAGTCAGTTAAAGCACGTTTCAAATCATGCTCGTTAAATTGCTCAACATTATCTGCGGCTTCTTCAATTGCCAGAGAGGAGGCCTGGGCAATCTGGCTTAAAGCATCATCTATCCCTGCGATTGTTTGCTGCAATATTTGTTTTGCTTCGGGTTCACTTTCAGTCGCGCCCTCAACAGCACCATTGACGACTGCCTGCAAAACTTCTTTGATATGCTCAGGCTCCATCTGCCCATTTTTCAAAGCATCAACAACGATTTGTCGAACCTCATTATGAATATCATTACCACGGATTACTGAGTCCCGTGCTGCTAGTTGTTCCTCTTGCCGACTATTTTCAACCATGATTTTCTCCAAAAAAGATATTTAATATTACTGATTTAGGCTCTTGCGGGTTCCAGTTCCCCTTGTCTTACTGAGAGTGAAACAGGAATGTTCCATACTCAGCCCAATTTATGGGAATATGCCTCTCTTTAACCCAAACTGACTAATCTGCTTGAGGGGAAATATTCAGTTGTTTATTTTGAATATCCTGCAAAATATCCGGGAGTATTTCTAGCGTATTCTTGACCCTGTCATGCAAAAGTATACTAGAGCCACTTTTAATTTTTCGGGTAATTCGCAGTAGCATTTTTTGTGCATTAATATTGATAGTATCATAAGACCTTATATTCCAGCCTAGCACTTGTAAATTATTTTTTTTAATGATAGTGGCAATTACCGGATTAGTTACACCAAACGGAGGTCTAAAAAGCGTGACTTTCTGGTTAATAATCTCTTCTATAACGTAGATACCCTGCATAATTTCTTCTTCGGCCCGGACTAAACCCAGCGTTCCAAAATTTGTAGAATGGTGCAGGGTATGCCCACCAACCAGGTGGCCTCTGTTTATAATTTCTCTAACAATATCGGGGTATTTGATGGCATTTTCCCCAATAAGAAAGAAAACCGCTCTGGCATTATGCTGCTCTAGTATATCCAGTACTTTTAAAGTCATTTCAGGGTCAGGACCATCATCAAAGCCCAAAAGTACACAGCCTTTTTTGGCTTTATTTTTCGCTTTTAAATAGAAATTAAAGTTCAGATTCATGGAGAAAAAAAACAATATAATATAAACAAGCAATATTAGAATAAGTGCCGGTAACAATGCATCTGAGCCACGCAGCAAGGTATAAATCGTTCCCTGAATAACAGCAAACAAAATACAAACCTGGCTGAAACTTAATACCCGGAACTTAATCAATTTCATATAAATTAAACGAGAGTATAAGCCATCATGATGGCATCTTCGCGTTCACCATTTTCTGCTTTGTAATAACCCGGTCTGACACCAATTTCATTAAAGCCGATGCTTTCATATAAGGCGATTGCGCCAGTATTAGAGGGACGAACTTCCAGAAAGACACTCTCAGCTTTTCTTGCTTTTGCAGTATCAATGACATGCTGCATAATTTTGCGTCCCAGGCCTTGCTGACGCATATCCGGCTCTATACAAAGATTAAGCACCGTCGCTTCACCAACAGCCGTTGATACGATACAAAATGCTGTGATTTTATTTTCAGTGTCTTCACACGCCCAGCAATCATAATGAGCCGCATTTAAGCAGTCGTGAAATATCGGTTGTTTCCATGGGTAATTATAACCCTGGCCTTCTATTTCTAGAATTCGTGGTAAATCCGCTTTGCTCATTTTACGAAAACGCATTAGTTCTATTTGGCTTAATGAATCGGGAAAAACTTTGGCATAAAATTCTCTGTCTGCATCATAGGTTACTAAGCTTTTAATTTGATTGAATACTCGTTTTATCATTATTTTTTTGTTTTATTTAAAAGAGTTAAAGCCATTTGCATATCTTGCCACGCTTTCGACTTCTCTGTTAAGGAACGTAACAAGTAGGCAGGATGATACATGGCAATCAATGGAATACCTAAAACTTGATGTTCAATTCCCCTTAAGTCCGCTAGCGGGGCTTTGCTTTGCAATAATTTATGTGCTGCAATTCGCCCTACGGCAATCAATACTTTAGGTCGAATTAAGGCAATCTGACGTTGCAAAAAAGTTTCACAAGCGACTAACTCCTGAGATTTTGGGTCACGATCTTCAGAGGGACGACATTTAACTATATTGGTGATATAAACCTGCTCCCTGCTTAATTGCATTGCGCGCAGCATTTCTGTCAACAACTCGGCAGAATCATCTGCAAACGGTAGGCCTTGCTGCTCTTCTTTAAGGTTTGGTGCTTCGCTTATCCACATATAATCAGCGTGCTGATTTCCTGCACCAATAACAACTTGTTGCCTAGCCTGACATAAATCACATTGCTGACAGGCTCGCATTTCAGCATGCAAGCTTACCCAACTATCCTCTGCAACATCAGCAGCCGTATCTTCTATTTCAGTACTTTCTGCAAAAGTTCTCGGTACCCAGACATCAATGCCCATTGCTGATAAATACTGTAATCGTGTTGTATTATGCATAAGAAACCAGTGCTGTAAACTCTAAATAAGCGAGAAAATAGCTAAATCCTACTCCCCAGGTTTTGAACAGCTTAGCAGTTACACCTGCGGGTGTTGTTTTTTACCTTTATCTTCTAGTTTATTTAAAGCATTGATATACGCTTTCGCCGAAGCGATCACAATATCCGTGTCAGCACCTAATCCATTAACTACCCGGCCGCCTTTTTCCAATCGCACGGTCACTTCACCTTGAGCATCAGTACCATTGGTAATGCTGTTAACCGAATAAAGCTCCAAAGAAGCACCCGATTTAACGATAGAATCTATCGCTTTTAAGCTGGCATCTACCGCACCACTGCCTTCTGATTCAGCACTGAATTCCTGTTTGCCAATTTTAACAGTGATATTAGCATTAGGTGTTTCTCCCGTTTCAGAACAGACTTTTAAGGCGATTAATTTATAGTGCTCTTCTTCGCTATCGGTATTTACCGCTGTAATTAAGGCTTGTAAGTCTTCATCAAAAATTTCATGTTTTTTATCCGCTAACTGCTTGAAGCGATAAAAAGCATCATTTAGTTCCGACTCACTGTGAAATTCAAAACCTAACGCAGTCATGCGACTTTTGAATGCATTACGTCCAGAGTGCTTACCCAATACCATGCGATTTGCCGACCAGCCCACATCTTCTGCGCGCATGATTTCGTATGTCTCACGATTTTTTAATACACCATCCTGATGGATACCTGATTCATGCGCAAACGCATTCGCGCCGACTATAGCTTTATTGGGCTGTACCGGAAAACCAGTAATGCTGGATACTAATTTAGAACAGGTAACAATTTCCCGGGTATCTAACCGGGTATCACAAGGAAACACATCATGACGGGTTTTAATTGCCATAACGACTTCTTCTAACGCTGCATTGCCAGCCCTTTCACCAAGCCCATTTATGGTGCATTCTACCTGTCTTGCGCCATTCATCACAGCAGACAAAGAATTGGCCACAGCCAAGCCTAAATCATTATGACAATGTACTGAAAAAATGGCTTTATCTGCATTGGGAATACGCCGTCTTAAATTCGCTATCATCGCACCAAAATCAGCAGGAATACTATATCCTACTGTATCGGGAATATTTAAAGTGGTCGCCCCGGCATCAATCACAGCTTCTAATATTCGACACAAAAAATCCTCTTCAGACCGGCCTGCATCTTCAGGAGAAAATTCCACATTATCGGTATATAGGCGCGCGCGTTTTACCGCTTTTACCGCATACTCAATCACCTGTTCGGGGGACATTTTCAACTTCATTTGCATATGAATAGGCGAAGTCGCAATAAAGGTATGAATACGCGAACTCTGTGCTTGTTTTAAAGCTTCCCCCGCTCTATCGATATCTTTATCTAACGCTCTTGCTAATCCACAGACAGTACTATCTTTAATAGCGCCAGCAACGGCTTTTACTGCGGCAAAGTCGCCATCACTTGCGGCTGGGAAGCCTGCTTCAATTACATCGACTTTTAATCTTTCCAAAGCCCGCGCAATTCTTACTTTTTCATCACGCGTCATCGACGCACCAGGACTTTGCTCGCCATCGCGCAAAGTTGTATCAAATATTATTAATTTATCTTTCATGGGAAATTCCATTCATGGAGGCTTCGTTTAGCCAGCAATTGAAATATGACACGGATCTATTTAAGTATGAGTCTGCGAGTCCGGGCTTTTGCCCAGGCATTCCAGCCTATTCCTGTTTAGGGAGGATGGATTAGCGTGCTGAATCCGTATCGAACTTGTATTAGAGAATATTAAAGAGATGCCCGTCAGGGCAGATGGCGACCTAGGCAACTAGCGGAAAGATAAACATGTATTGCCTCTTGTTTACTGATCATAATATTGCGTTTGCTTTCTGTCTGGTTCACTTTATTAGTTCATGCGTCCTTGACGCTTGCGACGTAATAATAACATAGTCACAACAGGTCCTGACAAGGCATAACCAAAGAAAAATAAAAATAAAATTGTCGCAGGATTTGATAAGGTTATGGCAAAACCCAACATAACACCAATGACCACCACAAAAGGCACTTTGCCACGAAGATTAATATCCTTGAAACTATAATAGCGAAAATTACTTACCATTAATAAACCGGTTGCCACTGTCATTATTAATACTAACCACGGCCAATCATTAATAGCATAGGTATATTTCTCACTAATCCAGACTAGGCCAGCTAAAATAGCTGCTGCTGCCGGACTGGGCAAGCCTTGAAAATAGCGTTTATCCTGGGTTGTCAATTGTGTATTAAACCGCGCTAAACGTAATGCACCACCCGCTAAATGTACAAAGGCACCTATTAAACCTGCCTGACCTAAAGAAGACAAAGACCATAAATACATGACGATAGCAGGCGCAACACCAAAAGAAACCATATCGGCCATACTGTCGTATTCAGCACCAAAATCACTCTGGGTATTAGTCATACGCGCAACACGTCCATCTAGTCCATCTAATACCAGCGACACAAAAATTAAAATTGCCGCCGTTTCAAAGTGTCCTGAAATCGCCGAAGCTATTGCGTAAAAACCTGAAAACAAGGCTCCTGTGGTAAATAGGTTAGGTAATAAATAAATACCACGAACACGTTTTTTTGAGCTATTCTGATCTAATTCAGTCATGACTAAGGTGTGTTAAAACAGTTTGATTAAAACTAAAGAGAGATTTCCTTACTATTGTATAGCATTTAAAGCACCGCTAATACGAAAACCATGTCTGCACAATCAGATATTTAATTTATCCTAGTTCCGTGTAAGAATACGCCGCAATATGAAAAATCAACAACAAGGCATTAGCCCCCATACGGTCAACCTGTCATACCGCTGTTTAAAGCAGATGATCAATGTTGTACGTGACCTGCAAAACCTCAGTGAAAATCCAGCTTACCCTGACAAATTACCCCAACTTCCCGGCAATGCTCAAATAAAACCCGGATATTTCTCGGTGTTAATGGGCTACGATTTTCATATAGACGAAACTCAACAGGTCAAACTGATTGAAGTAAACACAAATGCTGGTGGTTTGTGGTTTGTAACCCATTGCTATCAACCCAATGCAACACAGTATCCTAAGAAACTTGGCGATAAATTATTAAATTCTTTTCTCCAGGAATATCGCTTATTTCGCCAGGCTCCAAATGCACAACCACAATTAATTGCAATTATTGACCATTTACCTGAGCAGCAGTTTCTTTATCCTGAAATGCAGATATTTGCCCGCTTATTTCAACAAGCGGGCATAAAAACCGTTATTGTCGACCCGAGTCAGGTTGAAATACAAGGTTCGAGAGCATGTTATCAAGGCCAAGCTATCGATCTGATTTACAATCGTCACTGTGACTTTTATTTAAACACTACAGCAATGCAGCATATTGCCAAAGCATGGCAACAGCAGTCCGTATGTTTAACACCTAACCCACGTGTTTATGGGCTTTTAGCAGATAAACAACGCATGGTTGACTGGTCTCATCCTGAGTTTTTTAAGGGTTTATTAGCACCTGCCATCGCATCTCGTTTACAACAGGCAATCCCGCACACGCAGTTACTAGTTTCACACCCGCAAGAAACCTTATGGCCTGAGCGTAAATACAAGGTATTTAAACCGGCGACCAGCTATGCTAGTCAAGGTGTTTATGTGGGTGACAAGTTAACTAAAAATAAACTGAGTAGTCTCGATCCCCACGCAACATTAGTCCAGCATCGCATCAAGCCAACAATTACGCATACACCAGATGGCGATAAGTTCAAAACCGATTTCCGGCTTTTTGTCTATCGTAAAACCATTCTCGCCATTAGCGCGCGGCTGTATCAAGGCCAGGTCACAAATTTACGCACTGCTAATGGCGGATTCAGTAAAATTAAATTAACCAGTCAGTAACAAGCTCAAAAAACACCAAAGCAAATAATTTTAATTTCCTGTATTTTCAGTATTAAACAAACAACAAATATAAACGGCTATGATCTCATACTCAAAATTGCTTATTCTTGTACCTGCTATACTTTGCTATGCTTGCACTTCAACTACACCGATTATGGAAAAAACCGACATTATTCAAAGCCAGAACGACAGTCGCCAATACCAGTCTTTTACCCTGGATAATGGTTTGAAAGTACTGATTATTTCAGACCCTGAGACAAAAAAAGCAGCTGCGTCACTGGATGTTTTTGTGGGCAGCGCCAGCGATCCTGAGGATCGGGCTGGTCTTGCGCATTTCCTCGAACATATGCTGTTTTTAGGTACTGAAAAATATCCTGATGCTGATGAGTATCAAACCTTTATTGCTCAACACGGAGGCTCTAGAAATGCCTTTACCGCGAGAGAGCATACCAACTATTTTTTTGATATTGAAAACGCCTCGCTGGAACCGGCACTAGATCGTTTCAGTCAGTTTTTTACTGCTCCATTATTTAATGCTGATTTCGTAGAACGAGAAAAAAATGCCGTAAATTCTGAATACCTGGGCAAAATAAAAACTGAAAACCGGCGTTTTTATGCGGGCATACAACAGGCGTTCAACCCGCAAAGCCCTTATGCCAAATTTAGCGTAGGTAGTCTGGAAACACTTGCAGACAGGGATAATGATCTGGTACGAAATGATCTACTGCAGTTTTATAAGACACATTATTCAGCTAATTTAATGGCTTTAGTAGTGCTTGCCAATGAGCCATTGCCGGTTTTAAAAAAATGGGTCACCGACAGATTTTCTGCGATTCCCAACCATTACGCGGAGAAAAAAGTATTTATCGAGCCATTATTAACTGCAGCACAAATGGCACAACAAATAGACATCAAATCATTACAGGAAAAACGTGAACTCGCCCTTATTTTCCCATTACCCGAAACACAGTCTTATTACCTTGCCAAACCCAGCGCTTATTTTCAGTCTCTATTGGGACACGAAGGCGAAGGTAGCATTCTAGCTCTATTAAAAGAAAAAGGCTGGGCAGATGAACTCAGTGCATCGATTGGTTTTAGTGATAATGCACAGGAATCAAGCTTGCAACTCGGCATTAATTTAACCCATGCCGGATTACAACATACGCATGAAATTATCGATATTGTTTTTCAATACATTAGGCTTTTGCAACACCATGACATACAGGAATGGCTATTCCGGGAACAGAGTCAGATGGCAATGCTGCAATTTCGCTATCAGGAACAACTGGATGCCAGCAGCACAGTGACCGGGTTAGCCCGAAATTTACAATATTATGCCCCACAAGATGTATTGCGCGGTCCTTATATTATTGAGCAATATAAACCTGAACTCATTGAACAGTTGCTAAACCAGTTAAGGCCTGATCGAGTACTGATTGCTCTGAATACACAAAATATTACCACTGATAAAACTGAAAAAAATTATCAGGTGGGTTATCGAATTACACCGATTAAACCTGAGTTGATCGAGACATGGTCTCAGTCACCGATTAATCCGGCTCTGACATTACCTGCTGCGAATCCATTTATACCCGATGAATTAAAACTAAAAACGGCACAAACAAACTCGTCACATCCTGAATTAATCCAGCAAAACCCAAGTCTTGATCTATGGCATCAACTAGACACCAGCTTTAATGTGCCGCGTAGCAACCTGTACATAGCACTGCAGTCGCCTATTGCCAACAAGACACCGCGCGCAAGTTTATTAACCTCGCTTTTTGCGGGAATTGTTAATAAACAATTAAATAGTTACGCCTACCCTGCGCGCCTTGCGGGTTTGAATTATTCGATTTATCCGACAGAACGAGGCATGAGCATTGCTCTTTCGGGTTATGATCAAAAACAATCAGTCTTGCTAGAGCAGATTATAGCTGCCATCAAAGCGCCTGAAATCACTGAAAAACGCTTTAATATATTAAAAGCACGTTATCAGCAGAAATTAACTAACGCACAAAAACAACAACCCTTTCAACAAGTACTCGCTGAAATTAAACGTACCCTGGTCGAACGCCGCTGGACAAATGAACAAAAGTTACAGGCTTTATCTAGCTTAACTCGCCAGGACTTAACAGCATTCGCAGAGGATTTTTTAAAACAACTGCACGTCACTATGTTGCTGCAGGGAAACAATACCGCTATCGAAGCCAAAAATATTGCATCTATGCTAGGCGAACAACTTGCTTTACAAGCTGATGCGCCGCAAGTACCTGCCGCTGGCGTTATCCAGTTACAAGAAAAATCCTTGCATGCGCGTAGATTGACCATTGATAACCATGATGCTGCTTTGGCACTGTATTTCCAGGCTACTGATAAAAGCGCACAATCACAAGCTGAAGCGCAATTATTAGGACGCATTATATCTTCTGCCTTTTTTGCTGATCTGCGTACGCGCCAACAACTGGGTTACAATCTCGGAGTGGCTGACCTGCCGATAAAAGATATACCGGGTATTATTTTCATCCTGCAATCGCCGGTTATATCTGCGCCTGAAATAGAGGATCGTTACCATACCTTTATTGATAATTACCTGCAGGAGTTACAACTAATTTCGGAACAGGAACTTGAAAGCTATAAGACAGGGTTGATCACGCGCTTACTTGAAAAGGATAAAAGCTTACAGACAATAAGCTATAGAAACTGGCTAGAAATAGATCGTGAAAACAGTGATTTTGATACTAATGAACGTATCGCCGAAGCGGTTAGTAACATTGATAAAAACCGGTTAATCGCCGTATACAAAGATTGGTTGATTGAAAACCCACGTCAACTGCGTAGTTATGCACTAGGGAATCAATTTATAAATGATGATTTTTCTGATCCGGAACTGATTTTAGATATTGATGCGTTTAAACGTGAGCATCATAAACTTTAACCCGTAACCCAGATGTTTTGCTCCGGAGAGTACAGAGGAGACATTCTTTGTGCTTTCTGTATTATAAAAAACCTATAATCCTCACCCGAAATTAAACAGCAGATTGATACAACTGCAAGCAAAAATATTCTGAGTTGTTTTATTACTTGCTAGATTTATTTTAAAGGAAAGATTATCAGGAAATATTTTATAAATTGCTGCGTTTGTGTTATTTTTAGCAAATTACTGAAAATAAAAGAATATAAATATTCAACCAAAGAGGAAGATTCATAATGCTCACTAAAAAAAGTATATCAGCTCCAATCCTGGCAACTTGTATTAGTCTTAGTTCTGGAGATTTATTTGCCGCTGAAGAAACGCTTTCCAGTATGGTACCAATCTGGCCTTTTTTAGTGATTGTTACTTTGATCTTCGTTTTCAGAAAACAATTGAACTGCATCACCTCTTCTAAATCACCAGAAGATACAGCCACAGCTATTGTTCAAGAACCAGTCACTGTTGAAGAGGATGAATCAGAACTAGAACCAGAACTAGAACCAGAACTAGAACCAGAACTAGAACCAGAACTAGAACTAGAACCAGTAGCACCAACCTCAACAGTGATTCCAGCAATCGACACAACAGCAGAGCTTAACGATAATATTATTGATTTAAAGGATAATAGTCAACAATGCCAGGCGAGTACAGCTAAAGGCACAAGATGTAAGCGCAAAACGACACTGGAAGATACTGCGGTTACTATTGATGATAAAACCTACCTTTTAACGGTGTGCAGACAACATAATACCGAACAGCTTCAGCCTTTTTCAGAACTTATTAAATAGTCAGTTGTCTACTAACCTTTTATCTTATAAGCAAAATATATTTATTGCTAAGCAGAGTCGTCTCGTAAAAGTTTAAAAATGCTATATTTCTGAAAGAATAACACCTACCACTAAGACAAGTGCCGCACAATGCTTGCAGGGTTACTTAATGTTGATTCCAGTGCCTTGCCTTCAATAGCTGCGATTTGTGGCGTTAAGACTATAGAACCTACTTTGCCTATGCTAGCAATCGGGCAACTTTTGTAATTAAAATCTGGTCAATAATTTATCTGGGACGGAGATTAATATAACGATAGTTTACAAGTGATCAAGTTAATAAAAGTATATTTTTTCCAGGGCTGGTATTTTCTTAAACGATCAACTGAGCTATTAAAAACGTTTCAATTTGTCACTAAAGACCGCTTTTTCTAGCTAATTTTATGCCTCAATAGCTTCCTGATATTCCCTCGTCTCCATAATTCGCGCTGTTTTACATTAACTCGTTCAATAAGAGTGCCTGCGAGCCTGGCTTATCAGTTTTTATTAAGTTTCTTAGCCTTCAATAAATCATGGCTTATACTAACCTTTGCAGATTTCTTTAACACTCGTGTATTAAGAGGTTTTCCAATTAATTGCCATTTATGAGCCCTGAATAGCTTAAATATCGGCATATTATATGCGCGCGCCACCTATTACATATTGCATCAAAGATATGCGTCACTGTGAATAACTTGAATACAATACTCAACAGGATTAATCATGACATCAAAGCAAAATACAGCTGAACAACGGCGCATTGATGTGCAAAGCAATGCCTGGCGAAAATGGGGGCCATATCTGGGCGAACGTCAATGGGGTACCGTACGTGAAGATTACAGCGACGATGGCGAAGCATGGGATTATTTCACCCACGACCATGCCAGGAGCCGTGCTTATCGCTGGGGAGAAGACGGTATTGCTGGATTTAGCGACAATAATCAGCAGCTTTGCCTGGGACTCGCTTTATGGAATGGTCAGGATGCAATTTTAAAAGAACGCCTATTTGGTTTAACCAATGCGCAAGGTAATCATGGTGAAGATGTCAAAGAGCTATATTACTATCTCGATGCCACGCCCAGTCATTCTTACCTGAAAATGCTCTATAAATATCCGCAGCAAGCATTTCCATACATACAGCTGATCGAGGAAAACCAACAGCGTGGCAAGACTGATGCGGAATTTGAACTATTAAATACCGGCATTTTTGACGATGACAAATACTTTGATGTCTTTGTCGAATATGCCAAGAATAGTGTGGATGACATCCTGATGCGTATCACCGCTTATAATCGCGGATCACAAGCGGCCCCACTGCATATTTTGCCGCAATTATGGTGTCGCAATACCTGGAGCTGGGGTTACAACGAGACACGTCCATCACTTTCCTCGACAGCAGCACAAACAATCAACATAGCTCATGACAAACTTGGAAGCTACCACTGCTACCTGGATGGAGCTGCAGAACTTTTATTCTGCGATAACGACACGAATACGAAAAAACTGTACGACAAAGAAAGCAATGGATATTTCAAGGATGCATTTCACGAAGCCGTAATTCATAACCTGCATCAGTCAGTTAATCCGCACAAGCAAGGTACCAAAGCCTGCGGACACTATACCTTTGAGGTAGCAGCAAATAATAAAGTCGAAGTTCGTTTACGCCTGAGCAAAAAACCTAATGCACACGCATTTAACGATTTCGATCAAATATTTGCAACTCGCCAGAAAGAAGCCGATGCCTTTTACAGTAAGCTGCAGGAAAAATTAGCAGATGATGAAGCCAGAATGATTCAGCGCCAGGCATTCGCAGGCATGATATGGAGCAAACAATTTTATTATTACGACATACCTCAATGGCAAAAAGGAGATCCAGGACAACCCAAGCCCTCATTCGATCGGCGTAAAATTCGTAACAACAACTGGCAACATTTAAACAACGCCGACATTATTTCCATGCCAGATAAATGGGAATACCCATGGTATGCCTCCTGGGATCTCGCCTTTCATTGCATCACATTCGCCATGATCGACCCAGGCTTTGCCAAGAGTCAAATTCTTTTAATGACACGAGTCTGGTACATGCACCCCAATGGCCAAATTCCGGCCTACGAATGGTCCTTTGATGATGTCAATCCACCTGTACATGCCTGGGCCGCTTGGGAAATTTACAAAGCAGAACGCGATGCTAACGGAGGAGCAGGCGACCTGGATTTCCTGGAACGCACCATGCACAAACTGATTGTAAATTTTACCTGGTGGGTCAATCGAAAAGATGTCGACAACAATAATGTCTTTCAAGGCGGCTTTTTAGGACTTGATAATATCGGTGTATTCGATCGTAGCGCGCCCCTACCAACAGGTGGTCATCTAAATCAAGCTGACGGCACTAGCTGGATGGCAATGTACAGCCTGAACCTGATGCGTATCGCACTGGAGTTATCGTTATATAATAATGCTTATGATGATATCGCCACTAAATTTTTTGAACACTTCCTATATATCGCCGATGCGATGACTCACATCGGCGATGACGGCATAGGCCTCTGGAACGAAGAGGATAGTTTTTTCTACGATGTCTTGCGTTTTCCCAGCGGTGAAATGATGCCGCTCAAAATCCGGTCGATGGTGGGTCTTATCCCGCTCTTTGCAGTTGAAATCATTGAGCCGGAAATGCTGAAAAAATTACCGCACTTTAAATTACGCCTGAAATGGTTTTTGAATTATCGGCCCGATCTAGCTGGTCTAGTATCCTTCTGGGACGTACCTGGTCACGGCAAGCGTCGATTATTATCACTATTGCGCGGGCACCGCATGAAGAAAATACTCCAGCGTATGTTAGATGAAAGTGAATTTTTATCCGCTTACGGCATACGCTCACTATCAAGGGCTCACCTCGATGAACCCTACGTTTTCGACTGCAGTGGTCATGTCATTACGGTACAGTACCAGCCCGGCGAATCGGAATCTGTATTATTTGGTGGCAACTCTAACTGGCGAGGGCCGGTGTGGTTTCCAGTTAATTATTTAATCATCACCTCATTGCAACGCTTCGCCACTTATTATGGTGATGATTTTGAAATCGAATGCCCAAGCGATTCAGGAAATTTCTTGAGCATAAATGAAGTTGCTGATGAACTAACATCAAGACTGACCGGATTGTTCCGCCGGGATGAAACAGGCCGTAGACCCATATTTGGCAACAATGAAAAACTACAAACTGACCCGCATTTCAAGGATTACCTGCTATTTCATGAATATTTTCACGGTGACAATGGTCGCGGTGTCGGCGCCTCGCACCAGACTGGCTGGACCGGCCTGGTGGCGAAACTGTTTTAAGCAAACGCAAGCGTAAATAATTTATATTATGCAACTATTCTGTACTATGGTGAAAGGGAAAAAGTTCTCGACCAACTCAATAAAATGAAACGTAAAAATGCAGGAAAAAAGACTGCTCCCAGTTATGGAATTATTGATGTCATCGCTAATCTTCTTTATATTTCTGCAGGTAAAACCATGGCTAAGCCCAATAACTTTAAGTATTGCGGATTATAGCTTTATTTTTAACTAATTTTTTTAGCTTAATTCAAAAGTAGCCAGTAATGGCGCATGATCGGATAAACGGTTCCAGGGCGCATGCGTTAGACGCGTACAAGAAACAGGCTGTACTCCTCGGTAATAAATACGATCCATATGTAACATCGGCAACCAGACAGGAAAGGTTTTGGCATAGCGATTATGCAAGGTTCTATAGGCTTCTTTGAGTTGTAGGTGCTGATAAAAGCGCTTTTCGGCTTGCCCCGTCCAGTCATTAAAATCGCCTGCAATAATCAGTGGAGCAGCGGTAGGCACATGCTCATCAATACGCTGACACAAACTGGTAAATTGTCGTCGTCGTTCTCTGCCTAGTAGCCCTAAATGAATGCAGATGATATGTAAGTTTTGTGCCAGTCCGGGGCAATTGATAACACCATGTAACAGACTGCGGCTAGCCCAGGGATAGGGAGAAACATTGATATTTTCCCAGTTCAGCAGCGGATGTTTGCTCAACAGAGCGTTACCGTGATGTCCTACGCTATACACGGCGTTTTTGCCATAGGCAAAATGCGCCCAGACATCTTTAGCCAAAAACTCGGAATGAGAACATTCAGGCCAGTTACTATGTTTCAATTCATGTTGCGTATGCTCGCCTTGCATTTCTTGAAGAAATAAAATATCCGCATCCGCTAAGCGCAATGCGTCTCTGATCTGATGCAACACAAATTTCCGGTTGCTTGCGCTAAAACCCTTATGCACATTATAAGTCAACACACGTATTTGATTTTCATGCACCGAATAGTTACCTCACTAATTAGTTGTTATATGCTGGCAGATCAATATTATACCCTCGTTCCTTAGTACGGCCTTTTCCTGATATGCAGGCGGAATAAAACGGGTGAAATCAATACTTCAAAAATAAAAAATAATGCCACTGTAAAGATGCCGCCAAAGATAGTTAACTGCAAATCATCACGCAGCAACAATACCGGCAGCAACGATTCCGGAAGCATATCGAGAATTCGACATCGACTGCTTTCAGAGTATCCCAGCCTGCGTTTGAGAAAACTAGCGGACAAATCGCCCAGCATTGCCAGCGTAGCAAATAGCGCACCTGTATATAATGATAAACCAAACACCGGAGCACTAAAGCTGGTAATCAGGATGGCGGCAACCAGGCCGCGCCAGGTTTTACTCTGTCCCAACAAAGGTCGTTTATCAAAAAATAGCACCCCGAAATCGATAGGCTTTGAAAACCGTTTGCCAAGCATATTACGCAACATAACAGGCATACCATTAGCGATAACCAATAAAATTAGCGCTGCAAAAAGGCATAGGCCACAAGGTAATAAACTTTCCATAAATAATGGTTCACAAAGAAAATCAATGATAAGGATTAAAGCATAAAAAAGATAAGTAAAAATCCACGTTCTTAGAACGTGGTTTTGCTTCACCCTAGAAGGGTGTTG
>CAYWLM010000017.1:0-36715 GCA_964459125.1 uncultured Methylomonas sp.
AAGTAAAAGAGCCTTTCATTTCTTCATTAAACCAAGTTTCTGGCTTAGTTAAATCAAGATGAACCGGATCCGCTATATTATCATTACCCTGTTCACGGCTAAGGTTTTTGATATTATCAAAAACTTCAATATCTCTGTCCGAGGGGTGAAAATGCAAATGCTCAAAATGAGGCGCAAAATAGTTGATATGCATACCACTCCCGCTCGCCATTTCTAATACTCGTCCAGAATCTTTGGGTAATTTCTCTTTTAAGACCCCTAAGATAGGTTCTCGGTTACGATTACCGGCCCAGGCGACATACTCACTTAATGGATGTGGATCTAAAGGGGGTTTTTCAGTGCTCATATTGGAACCTCGATTTATTATCATTATTTTTTTATGTTTTAAAGCTATTTAGAATACTATTTTTCATTCTTGCTAGCTTTGTCTGATAATATTGCATATTCCATACCATTTTATTTGCAATATAAAACAACAACTTACTTTTTTTACCTGCCTTTATAGTGAACCAATACTTCAATCAATGAAAGTCAGATTCAAAATTATTTCCTGCTAATTGGCTCACTTTCCGATTTAATCTTTATCAATTTTTTGCAAAGTTTATTATCAAACCTATGCATGCGAGTGAGCAGTTTGTATTTTTAAAGAGGCGTATCGAAACGAGAGCGCGGACAAAAAAGTGCTCTCAATATTGAAAGTTATATTGAATTGATTTTAGGACTTAAAATTAATATTGACAGTAACTTCTCATTAATTTCAACCAATCAAGACAGCATCACTGTGTGTAACAGCGGAGGTGCTTATACTGAAGAAGTGACCAACTTTGCTGAATGACGTGGCATGACTTCCAGTGTATTTAGTGGTATTGCTGCGCACACCTTGACTATACAAAAGTAGAAATAGATTAAAAAATTGCTCAGCTTTATGACTGTTGTGAAGTTTAGATTCAGCTTACTCCTGAACTTGCACAATACCAACCAGAAATCGAGTTTTGAAATATTAAAAACGCAAATAAACACGATCAAATTTTCATGCGCTATCTTCGAGAATAGAAGAACCTGAATTCAGGTTTATTTAATTGTTCACTATATTATTTTTTGCACAACAGAAGCTAAAAGTTCAAGCAAATCAGTTTCCAGACCAGTTGAGTTATGGTTAACCGTGTTATCCCATAGCCTAGAGCGTTCTACTTGAGTTTTTTTGACTTTAAGCGTCTTTTTCTTTTGCTCCTGCTGATGCAATAACTGTCCGCCTGCTTTCTTCCACTCCATCAAGTGCACTACTTCCCCGCTATCTAACCAAAGGCCATGAAAACGGCAACTATCTACAATAACTCCGCTTTTTTGCGCAAAATTAGTGCGCCTCATAAACTCTCGACATACAGGACATTTAATATATTTTACAACTTGTTTTTTTCGATAGCGGTCAACATTAATATTATCTAAATGCGCCAGATTAATTGATTGCACATGACTTACTGAATGATTTAGCAGGATATCCAGCTCTCCCAAATCAAAAAACAAGCCAAAACAGTCTGCACAATGCTCAATAAAAAGCTGCTCATCTAACTGCAATTGAATCGTTTGTAATGGCTTAAGGCAATGTGGACACAAACATTCAGAGGTCTGTTTATGCATCTTTACATCATGCCTTGCCTGTAAATCTACATCATTGCGTACGCCACAGTATTGACAACGATTGGTATTTGCCAACAAAGGGGCTGAACAACTCTTACACCGCGCCATTTACAAGCTATCCAGAATTTCTTTTTTCTTAGCACTATATTCATCTTGTGATATTAATTCTGCCTGATACATTTTTTTTAATTGTGCTAGTTTTTGCATGGGCTCAGTATTAAAAGTATCAGAATCAATAAGCGTACCATTATTAGCGGTAGAAAAGTTAGTTCCCATCGTTTGCGACATCATTTGCCCCATGCCCATGCCGGCCCCCAGACCCATGCCTAATCCGGCACCACCACCCTCATTTCTTGCTGCTTCGCGCATTGCTTCTAGTTGCTGAATGCGTGTATAGTCTAACCCTACCGCTTCGGCAGCTTGCGCTTCTGCTGTTAGGTTCGCAATTCTGTTGATCCGCTTTAAGGTATTTTCATCAAAATCAGTACCTTCAATGCGAAAATCGGTAATGGCAAAACCCATTTTCAAAAATTCTTGCTGTAATCGAGCATCCATCCCTGCTGCAATTTCTTCACGGTTAGCATCAATCTCAGCATAGGAATATCGACTTTCTGCCAGAAAATCAGACAAGGGATGAACCAGGCGGCTGGACATGACTTGGCGGAAATCCTCGATATAAAAATCATTTTCAGCGCCCACGACACTGACAAAGAATGCTTTAGGATCCTCAATACGATAACTATAATTACCGTAAGCAAGCAAAGCGACTGGAAATTTATATTTTGGATCATCATACTTAATAGGTGAGCTCGTTCCCCATTTTTGATCCAGAATTTTTGTTCGCCTATAAAAATAAATGTGCGCTTTATGTTCACTTTCAAAAAACTGCATAAACTTGGTCACTGTCGTCCAGAAAGGGATATTGTCCGTTTCTAAATTAACCAGACATGCCTCATTGAGTACCGTTTTCACCTTTCCTTCATAAACAAAAATACATCCCTGCCCAGGAGCAACAATTAATTTTGATGCATTCTTTAGTTCATCCCCGTTACCCTGCCATTGCTGAAATAAAGCACCTTCTGCAGGTGCTTCCCATTGAATAACCGTACGTAATTGTCGTCTTATACCATCAAACAGTGCCATAAATACTCCTTAAGATGCATTATATTTAATCGCCCAGTTGATATAAAAAATTCACTTCTCCTGTAATCAACTGTGTTAGCTATTATTTAATAGCTGAATAATACCTGAAATAACAGTATTATAATGAATAATATTTGAATAAAACAGGAAGTTTATATGTCTCTAAGAGCATTTAAAAACATTTACCCTCAGCTAGGCGAAGCGACGTATATTGATGAAAGTGCAGTGATTATTGGAGACGTGTCATTAGCAGATCATGTATCTGTGTGGCCTACAGTTGTCATACGAGCAGATGTCAGCAGTGTGACAATAGGCGCAAACACAAATATTCAGGATGGTAGCGTGTTACATGTTTCTCATGCAGGAAAATTTGCCTCAGAGGAGGCCCCCTTAAAAATAGGTAAAGGAGTCACCATCGGACACCGGGCGGTCGTACATGCTTGTACTGTGGGTGATTATTGCCTGATTGGTATCGGTGCCATTATCCTGGATAATGCAGTTTTAGAAGATTATGTGATGCTTGGAGCTGGGGCATTAGTACCGCCAGGAAAAGTTTTACAAAGCGGATATCTTTATATCGGTTCACCCGCTAAAAAAACGCGCGCTTTAAGTGATAAAGAAAAAGAATTTCTGGAATATTCAGCCACACATTATGTGCTGCTAAAAGATGAATATTTAGGCAAGTAAGCAAAGCTTACTTGCCTAAGTTTTTTACAAGCAAGCTTATTATCTTTCCAGTAAGTCTATTTTATCTGGTTTACCATTCCAATCTTCAGCATCTGATTCGGGCTCCTTGACATCAGTAATAACCGGCCAGATTTGTGATAATTCTGCATTAAGTTCGATAAACTGTTCTTGACCTTCTGGCAATTCATCTTCAGAAAAAATCGCTTCTGCAGGGCATTCAGGCTCACACAGTGTGCAATCAATGCATTCATCAGGATCTATAACCAGAAAATTAGGCCCTTCATGAAAGCAATCAACAGGACATACATCAACGCAATCTGTAAATTTACATTTGATGCAGTTTTCGGTAACTACAAAAGTCATACTAAAATACCTTTTAAAAAATCATTAAAAATTATGTGTTTAAAGTGCACCAGGGCAACACTTTCAAACTATCTAAACATATTATCCAGAAATTGAATTAGCATGATATTCTATCAGAAAGAAATGCTAAATTGCACATTATTCAGAACTGTTCTTTTGAAAAATTAATAATGCCACTTAAAGAGCCAGCTTTACACCCATGGCAAATAATATTAAAGCAATCGCTATTCTCAGCCAATGATCTGGAATATGTCTGCCAACTAAACTGCCTAAATAAATTGCGGGGATTCCTCCGGCCAACAAACCAAATAACAAATCGTAGTCTACCGAGCCGAAATGCATATGTCCCATTCCTGCAATCGCCGTCAAGGGAACTGCATGGGCAATATCAGTACCGACTATAGACACTGGTTTTTTACGCGGATAGAGTAAAAATAGTATAGCAGAGCCAATCGCCCCGGCTCCCACTGAAGAAATAGTTACCAATACGCCTAAAGCAACTCCCGAAAGTACCGTGATATGAGGGCGATATGCTTTAAGCAAGATAACAACTTTTGAATCTCCATGATAATGACTAACATAAGAAACCAGTTGGCCCTTAATTAAGATAATAAATGAAGTTAGCACCAGCATAGTGCTCAAGGTGAGCATCATCAACCGGTCAGAATTAAATCCTGCTGCTTTAATCTGTTCCAGCAAAACAACAGTGATAATAGAGCTGGGCACACTGCCCGCAGCCAATAAGCCTACAATTTTCCAATCTACTGTTTTATTTCTATGATGAAAAAAGATGCCACTACATTTAGTGATTGCCGCATATAAAAGATCGGTACCCACAGCAATAGCTGGAGTAATACCAAAGCCCAGTACCAGTATCGGTGTCATTAATGAACCACCACCCACACCGGTCAAACCAATCACAAAGCCGACTAAACTACCCGCAACAATATGTATTAATTCAAATGACAGGATAAAGGATACAACAAGTTGTAAAAATTCCATTACTTCACTTATTTATTAGTTATCCAGCGCTGGCAAAAAAAACCTGCGTAGATAGCAATGACCATAACACTACCTTCAACTGAAAACAGGCCTAAACTCGCTACTGCTGGCCCTGGGCAATAACCAGTCATGCCCCAGCCTATGCCAAAAAGTCCGGCTCCTAATAATAGTGGCCGATTAATAATAGCTTGTTTAGATACATGAAAGCCAGAATCTAATAGCGGGGCAGAACGCTTTAAAATAAAACGAAAGCTTAGTATAGTCACCCCTAAAGCACCAAGCATAACAAAGGCCAGGCTAGGATCCCAGTCCCCGGTTACATCCAGAAAATTTAATACCTTATTGGGATTAATCATTTGCGATAAAGCTAAACCTAAACCAAAAATAATTCCCGCAAGTAATGCCACCAGATTTATTATCATTAAGCAACTCCTAGCAGGTGCTTAAGTATAAAAACCGTTATCATACCACTTAGCATAAAAGTAATTGTTGCAGTGATCGACCTGATCGAAAAAGTGGCAATACCACAAATACCATGCCCACTAGTACAACCATTGCCCATTCTGGTGCCAAAACCGACCAGAAAACCACCCAAAATAATAAGTATGACCGGGTAGTCAGGGCGTAATTGCAAGCTATTATTAGTCAATAACTGGAAAATATATGCACCTAGTATCAGGCCAATTAAAAATAAGCCGCGCCAGAGTTCTTCCTTTTTAGGCGCCATAAACAATCCATTCATAATGCCGCTGATACCCGCCATACGGCCATTAAATAAAAGTAGTAAACTTACACTTAAACCGATTAATGCCCCTCCTGACAAAGCAGAAACAGGTGTAAAATTTTCCAAAGACTTACCCATTGAGATTAATTTAAAATTGCGTCATTATAAGGGCTTGAATGGCTTGGTAGCAAACACCTGTAGTTGTTCCTTTTTTATAAACTAACTAAAAATCACTGCTATGTTTGAAATCGCTGAATTAGGGCACACTGTTAGCAAAACTGACTACAATGAAAAAGTACCTACCTTACGCACGCAATTATTAACCATACAGCAGCAATTAAGCGCGCATAACTTTTCTGTCATTATTTTAATTTCAGGTGTTGATGGCGGAGGTAAAGGCGATGTTATTAATTTACTTAATGAATGGCTAGACCCTCGCTTTATGCGCACAAATGCCTACGATTCGCCTAGCGATGAAGAACTGGAGCGCCCTAAATTCTGGCGATTCTGGCGTACCATGCCCGCAAAAGGCACGATGGGCATTTATGTTGGCTCCTGGTATAGCAGCCCCATATCTCTGCGTGTGTACAATGACATAACAGATACTGATTTACAGCTACAACTCACGCAAATCAAACAATTAGAGCAAGAACTCGCAGACGATGGCACATTAATCATAAAATGCTGGCTACACTTAAAAAAAGAACAACAAAAAAAGCGCTTAAAACTACTGGAAAAAAACCCCGAAACAGCATGGCAAGTTACCGAACGCGATAAAAAACACCTTAAAATGTACGACGATTTTGCTAATGTTGCTGAAACCGTATTAAAAGAAACCAGTAGTGCACAAAATCCCTGGCGGATTATCGATGGTAGTGATATCCGCTACAGTAGTCTTACTGTAGGGCAACATGTTCTGGACAAAATTCAAGCACATATAGAAACGCATGAATTGATACAAAGCACGCCTGAACCAACTCAGTCGCCACAAATTATTCATGGTAATCAACCTAAAATTTTAGATTCCCTGGACCTCAGCCTGGAATTAGATAAAAAAGCATACAATGAACAATTAAACCTTTATCAAGGTAAGCTTAACAAGCTGGCAAGGCTTGCACATCAGAAAAAAACTTCCAGTATTCTGGTTTTTGAAGGCTGGGATGCTGGCGGCAAAGGAGGAGCAATCCGGCGACTCACGCATGCACTTGACGCCAGAAACTATCAAGTTATCCCCATTGCCGCCCCGACCGATGAAGAGCGCGCACATCACTATTTATGGCGTTTTTGGCGACATATGTCGCGCACCGGCCGTATCACCATTTATGACCGCAGCTGGTATGGTCGGGTGCTAGTCGAACGAGTAGAAGGCTTTGCCAGTGAACAAGAATGGACTCGTGCTTACTCTGAAATCACCAACTTCGAAGAAGCTTTAACTGATCATGGCATTGTTTTATTAAAATTCTGGTTACATATCGATCCAGACGAACAATTACGCCGCTTTAAAGCACGCGAGCAAATCAGTTATAAACAACACAAAATTACTGAAGATGACTACCGCAATCGCGATAAATGGGATGAATATTCGCTTGCTGTCAATGATATGGTTGCTCACACTAGTTCACAGACCACTCCATGGACTTTAGTTGAAGCGAATAACAAACGCTTTGCCCGAATTAAGATTATCAAAACTTATTGTGAAGCACTAGAAAAAACCCTGAATTAACAATGTCTCACTCTCAACTAAACTGGCAGACTCTAGAAAAACCTCAACCTATGCTGACGTATTGCCACGACACTCCGGCAGGCCCTCTGGCAATACTGATGCGAGGCAAGCTATTATGCAAGCTGCAATGGCTTTTAGTTCCGCCACTAGAGGCTGAGAAAGGAGCGTCACCCACGGCTCTCGAACAACAACTGGACCAATATTGGTTAACGGGGAAAATGGCTATTAGCACCGCTCTATTGCAACAAGGCACTGAGTTTCAGCAAAAAGTCTGGCGTGCGCTGTGCCTAATTCCTCTAGGTCAGACCAAAACCTATGGCGAACTAGCCAAGGAATTAGATACCTCCCCCAGAGCATTAGCTGGCGCCTGCCGCCAAAATCCGTTCCCACTTATTATTCCTTGCCACCGGGTACTTGCTATAACAGGTATCGGTGGTTATGCCGGAGCAAGCACGGGTAAGCTGATAAAAATTAAAGCGGCGCTTTTACAGCATGAAAAAAAGCTGGCTCATGACATCTAAGCAACTAATTGATGCCTTTATCGATGCCTTGTGGGTAGAAAATGGTCTAAGTCAAAACACCCTAAGCGCTTATGCCAGTGACTTACGTATTTTTAACAAAAGTTTAGCCAGCAAGCCTTTAAATCAGGCCAGCAATAGTGATATAGCCTTATTTCTCAGCCAACGCTATGAGCAAGGGATTAGCTCTCGTTCTTCAGCTCGTATTTTATCTAGCCTGCGACGCTTCTACACTTATTTGCAACGTGAAAATCATATTGGCACCGATCCTACCGCTTTAATAGACACCCCTCGCATTGGTCGCCGGTTACCAGGTTCTTTATCTGAACACGATGTTGAGTTACTGCTTAACACTCCAGAACCTAGCTCGGTATTAGGGTCTCGCGACAAAGCTATGCTGGAAATGCTCTATGCAACTGGCTTACGTGTCTCTGAGCTAGTCTCATTAACCACCAATCAGGTTAATTTACGCATGGGCGTATTGCGTATCACAGGCAAAGGTAATAAAGAACGCCTGACACCCATTGGCGAACAAGCTATAGATTGCCTGGAAGAATACATGCAATATGGCCGCAAAGCACTGCTGTCTGAGCGCCCCTGCAATGTTGTTTTTGTTACCAACAGAGCCGCAGGCATGACACGTCAGGCTTTTTGGCATATCATCAAACGTTATGCAAAAAAAGCAGACATCAGCAAAGAGCTATCGCCACATACTCTCCGCCATGCCTTTGCTACACATTTATTAAATCATGGTGCTGACTTACGCGTTGTACAACTCTTACTGGGTCATAGTGACTTGTCAACCACGCAAATTTATACCCATATCGCTAATGAGCGATTAAAAGATCTACATTCACAATATCATCCACGAGGCTAACATCTAAATGACGCAAAACATCCACCCTAGTGCCTATATCGCAGAACAAGCCAGCATAGGCGAAAATGTCACTATCGGCCCATTTGCCGTTATCGAAAACCATACTCAAATTGGCGATAATTGTAAAATCGGACCCCATGCTGTCATCCGTCCCCACACTAAAATGGGTACAGGCAATACCGTACATCCTCATGTCGTGTTAGGGGACTTACCACAAGACACCAGCTTTAAAGAAGAAACTATTTCCTGGCTGGATATAGGCGACAACAACACTTTTAGAGAAGGCTTTACTGCACATAGAGCCTCAGAAGAAAATGGCAATACCCGCATCGGCTCAAACTGTTTTTTTATGAATAACAGTCATGTTGCCCATGATTGCCAGATAGGCAATCATACTATCTTTGCCAATAATGTTGCTATAGGAGGTTTTGTTCAAATTGGCGACAGAGTATTTATGGGAGGCAGTGTTGTTGCTCACCAGTTTTGCCGCATCGGCTCTTATGCGATTGTTCAGGGTACAACAGGACTTAATAAAGATGTCATACCCTTCTGTTTAATAGCAGGCTATCCAGCCAGACATTATCGTTTAAACACCATAGGCTTGAAACGCGCTGGAATTACAGGTGATCGTTATAAAATCATTGCTCGTGCCTTTAGATTGCTTAGGCAAAATGCAAGTATTGAGAACCTTGAAAATACCGAAGAAATAAAATATTTAAAGCAATGGTTGGCAATCAAATCCAAACGCGGTCTGCATGGATTTATGGAATTAGATCGGAAATAGAACTTGAATAGCCTTCAAACACTTCTTGAATTCAAGGCTCATAATACAGGAATAGTTGACCTACGAATATTAGCGGTAAATTGCGGATAATCAGGAAAATCAATGAGTACAAGTGTCGCTATAAAGTAGAGAAGATTAACCAGAAAAATCACTAAAGAGATAATATTACAGAGCTCCCTGCGAAATTAAAAGTGACAGACTTTAGAGTCAGTATTATTACAATAGCTTTTACATAGGTTGTTCAGTTCAAGACGCGTTGGGTAGAGGTTAATTTCAATTCCTGGAGCAGTTTTTAGTCGTGAATAATAAATAATCAAGGCTAAAAACTGCTTAATACAATATATTTTATAAATTTACTTGCCGGAAAAGAACAAGGCAGCTTAGTTACCGTTCGTATTTATTTAATTTCTACAATACTGATTGCTTCAAGCCAGGCTTCAGCGTTTTCATTATTGCCAGCATGATATTGCATAATAACTGAATAGGCAATTCCAGTATTCGTATGGGTTACTCGCGGAATCAAGACCTGCTGATTTTGAGGATTGTAGGTTGCGCGGTAAGCATCTAGCATTTCTTCAAGTTTTAGAGCACCAATATCCGATAAGCTAAATTTTAGCGTACTGTTAGCACTACGAGCCTCTTGAGCTTGCAGATTCAACGTAGCCTGAAATACTTGATCAATAACCCGCACTTTAGGGACCTCAAGTGCGCCAGTATTTGAGTCAAATGTGGCAGAGCTTAGTGCTGCCGCGTCTGTTAATAACGGAGGAAGCCCGGTGCTAGTGATTTTTATAGCATATTGGTCGTCACTGTATGGAAAAACTTCAATATACTCTTCAGTGGTTGCATATGTTTTTGCATTGCCTTCTGCATCCACTCCTGCTGCTGGTTGTCCCGGCTGCTCTAAAACAACAGAACCTACTCCACAGGAGTCTGCATCGCCTGAGTCACCTTTAAGAGGAGATGATATAGCAATAAAGTAATCTTTTGCGCCATCACCGACACCAATATCAACTGCGTTTAAAGTATCAAAACAAGGGTCTACGATACCTATTAAAGCACCATCAAAAAAGCCTGCTTTATAAGCCAGGTACATATGATTAGATGATGGTATGGCGGCGGTAGGCGGGTTTACAATTGCGACTCCAGATAAATCCTTATCTGTCCCCGTTTCAGTCACCCATCGTTTAAAGGGATACAATAACGCTTCCATTGCTGGAGTTAATGAACCACTATCAAATACATAAAGTACCCAGCTTTTTTTGCCAAAACAACTGGTGCCTACCGGGCAAACCTCCAGTGTAATAATCTCATTACCCGCACTATTTAGACGGTACCAGTCTTTATCACCTGACTCATGCAAATGGCCTTTGATATTTCTGCCTGAATTAAGCGGTGTAGCCATTGCAGAACGGTCGTTAAATTCCACATCAACATTATCATAAGGTTCATCAAATGGATTCTCAAAAATAGTATTGCCATCTGCATCAACAGGGTTACCGATAATTTGTATAATTAGTTTAGCTGTTGCACTTGCTCCTGCGTTGGTGAAATATTGGTAAATATATTCGTCTGTCACAACTTCGCCGGCTTTTAATTTAATAACGCTGAATGATGTTTCATACAACTCATAAATGTAGCTACCACTGGGCTGTAATACAATGCGACCATATTGAGTGCTTGGCGGACTGGTGAGGATTACATAATCACCATTTGAATCGTTAAGAGTAACATCGCCTGCCAGAGACAAGGTCTTGTTGGAAATATAAGTCGCATGATCATCTCTTGCAATCAGTACTTCAGAGCCACTAGGGTCAGCAGATACATCAATCAGCAATATAGATGTAGCTGTTTTGCCATCATTATCTGAGAGTGTATAGGGAAATGTTTCTGTGTCAGTTCCTGTAGCAGGTAAGTCTGCATTAGTGGTACTCGGAAATAACTGATAGGTAAACTGACCAGATGTACCTGAGGCGTCAAGAAAGCCATATTTCCCTGTCGATGATCCATTGAAATTGACTATAGTGCCATACCGGTCATTATCGATCACATTACCTGATACCGTCGGACGAGCGTTAATGACCACAGAGGCTTGATCCGCATTCGCAATAGGCGTGTTTGCTTGCGCAGGATCAGGCTGGACATCTATGATAATCCAGGCAGTATCTGTGATGCCTTTTTCATTAGCTAAAGTATATTGAAAGCGCTCAATTCCGGGACCATCAGCCGGCAAACTTTCATTACTCGTACTTTCGAACAGCTCGTAGCTAAATGTTCCATCAGAGCTAAATGAGGTAATCGAGCCATATTGACCGACCCATGAGCCGGGTAGCGTATAGATAGAGCCATAAAGATCATTGGTACTAGCATTACCGGTTGCCGTTGTATGCGTATTAATGACAGTAGAAATATAATCATCATTAGCGATAGGATGGGTAGGGTTACCTCGTACATCGATAATAATCCGGGCGTTAGCTGTTATCCCCTTGTCATTAGCATAAGTGTAGGTAAAACTGTCAATGCCAACGCCGTCGGCTGGTAGACTGGCAATAGTGGTACTGTCATAAAGCGTGTAGGTAAATTCGCCCTTTGAGTTAAATGCAGTGATTGCACCGTATTGACCTAACCATGATTGATCAAGCGAGTAAATGCTACCATAAAAATCATTGTTACTGACATTTCCGGTGGCAGTCGGATATAAGCCGATGACAGTAGAAATATAATCATCATTAGCGATAGGTGTTTTAGGCTGGACTGGATTGGCGCTTACTTCAATGGTTAGCCATGCCGAATCACTTAAACCTTGTGCATTGGAATAAATATATAAGAAGCGCTCCCTTGCGACTTCGCCAGCAGGTAATGTAACATCAGCGTCTTCGAAAAGAGTGTAAGTATATGCACCGGTTGAAGAAAAGGAAGTTATCGTACCATAAACACCGGTGCCGGAGTCATAGAGTGTAGCGATAGTACCGTAACGGTCATTGTCTGTTACATTGCCTGTTGCCACGGTATGAAAACCTATTACGGCAGAATTAAAATCATCTTCAGCGATAGGTAAGGTAGAGTTAGAGCTGACATCTATAATTAGCCAGGCTGTGTCGCTTGAGCCCTGGGCATTTGCGTAAGTGTATCTGAAACGGTCAATACCAACTCCACCAGCAGGTAGCTTAGAATTATCAGTGCCTGCGAAAAGTTCATAAGTATACTTGCCTTCCGAATCGAAAGAGGTGATCAGTCCATATTTCCCCGTCCATGAGGTTTCGAGTGTAAAGATGCTGCCATAACGGTCATTAACACCAACATTGCCTTCAGCAGAAGTATATACGCCAGCTACAGTAGATATATAGTCATCATTGGCAATAGGCTGATTTGGATTAGGATTAACATCTATAACCAGCCATGCTGTAACCGTGAGGCCACTTTCATTTGCATAGGTATATTTGAAATGTTCGTTGGCAACGCCATTAGAAGGTAGTCTGAAATTGTCAGTACTCGCGTAAAGTTCGTAGGTATATTCACCGGTCGAAGAGAAAGAAGTAAGAAAGCCATATTGACCTACTTTTGAATCCTGGAGAAAATAGTTGCTTCCATAACGATCATTAATACTAACGTTGCCTGTTACAGATGTTGACACACCGACTATAGTGGAATCTCTGTCATCGTTGGCGATTGGTTTAGCCGGGTTTGCACTGATATCTATATACAGCGTTGCGGTATCTGTAACACCATTTTCGTTTGCATAAACATAGCTAAAAACATCAGTCGCTACACCGCCAGCCGGCAAATTAGAGCTATTAGTGTTTTCGTAAAGTTCGTAGCTATATTCACCTGTTGAAGCGAAAGAGGTAAGCAGGCCATATTGTCCTGTTTTTGAACCACTTAATGTGAATATGCTTCCATTGCGATCATTATCCCCTACATTGCCTGTTGCGGATGTTAAAACGTTGACAACGGTAGAATTATAATCATCTTGAGCGACTGGAGGTTTGACCCGGCTGGCTTGAACATCAATGATGAGCCATGCTGTATCAGAGTTACCTGATGCGTTTAGACATGTATATTGAAAACGGTCAGTTCCTATGCCACTTGAAGGTAACTTATCATCAGTAGTGTCAGGGAAAAGCTCGTAAGTATATTTACCATCTGAATCGAATGAGGTGATAAGCCCATAAGTACCAAGCCATGACCCTCCCAGGGTAAATCTATTAGCGTAAAAATCATTAGCGCTAACGTCGCCGGTTGCAGAAGTATAAGTGTCCACTACTGTGGAATTATGATCATCATTGGCATCTGGAAAGCTATTGGCCGGTGCTGGTGCTGTTGAAATGGGGCCGGTATTCCCCCCAATACTCAAAGCACTGGCATTGAATGAACTTGCTAAAAGAAGTGCTACTAATATTGAGATGTATTTTATATGCATAGGGGAATTGTGTCTAAAGCCGTGGGGGCAGTTAGTATGGCTAAGAAGTTTAGTTTGTTTTTGTTTATAGTCAAGCCCTTTGCTTGTGATTAGTTAATTAAAAATCAAAAATATATCATAATATCAATCATTTATATATTTTATTTGTTGCCTGGGCAATTTTTTTTCTTTAGTTAATTCATTAATGATAAAATGCATGAGTGCGTTTTAAGATAACAGCGAGTATTAATGCCCTTAAACTTGACTAAAGTCAGCTCTACGCTAGTCCAAATTAGCTGTTGCAGTTTTTTACATGGGTATGCAGAACTTGGGATATCTATATTATAAACCGCATTAAACTTCATCCCTATTGCTTGAAACAAAGAGGACATAATAATGATAAAAAAATCTTTAATCTCAGCTGGTTTAATAGCTAGTATTGGCTTTGCAGGTTCTGCTTTTGCTTATAATGCGGGTAATGTCGAGATAGGTTGCAAAGACCCTCAGTTTAAGACCTTTTCACCTGAGCATAAAGCAGAAGTTGATCCTGAATCAGAGATTTCTTTTACAGTTTCGGGTTATGCCGACCCTTCTACAATTGAAGCCACGGCAAAAAATGTTCCTTTAAAGCTTAATATAGTTGATAAAAATAGTTTTTATGCTGTTTCAGCTAAGTTACCGGCATCGTTAACCGGGAAGTATGCGCGGATTCATGTCAGCGCACATAATACGCGAGAGTGCAAAGCTAAAGATGGCTGGTTGATTAAAATCAGAAATAAAGCGACAGTTTCAGAAGACGTTGCTACAGAAAATGCAGAGGAAACTCAATAAGGAATTTTATTTCCCTGTTGTTGCCATGCAATAAATGGCCTAAGTGACTCTTTTAG
This sequence comes from uncultured Methylomonas sp., assembly GCA_964459125.1. Lineage (GTDB taxonomy): Bacteria > Pseudomonadota > Gammaproteobacteria > Methylococcales > Methylomonadaceae > Methyloprofundus. The sequence goes on from CAYWLM010000017.1 coordinate 14,746, forward strand.
CTCAATATGTTGCATAGTAATTATTCTTTTTTCCGCTGAGGCGGCAATTTCATCATAAATAAAGCTGTCGTCGAACCCGGCCAGTGCAGCATCATATCGGTTACAGGCAAAGTAAACCTGATTTAGGCGAGTCCAGTATATTGCACCCAGACACATGGGACAGGGCTCGCAACTACTGTAAAGCACACAATCAGTTAATTGAAGTGTGTTAAATTCAGCGCATGCTTTACGGATTGCCAGTATTTCTGCATGGGCGGTAGGATCGTTGTTGCAGCTAACGCTATTACTACAGGCGGCAATGACTTTTTGATCCAGGCAGACGAGCGCACCAAACGGCCCGCCGTTACCGGCATGTACATTTCTTTCGGCCAGGTCTATTGCTTGTTGTAAAAAAACTGAATGCATTCAAATCTCTGTGTTATGCCATACCTATAAATCAAGGGGGTTATCCGGATTTACCCCTGGCATAAAAGGCAGGCGCCTGTCCTGATTGGTTATTTGATATACTTTTCCTAACCAATTATTAAACACCGCTTTTGCTGTATCTCGCCAGGTATTGTCTAAAAAAGGTTCAACTTCCTGATCAGGGAAAGAGGGAATAGGGAGCTGATTTTTTCGTGCAGTTTGTACTTGTTTGGCATACGCATGGAAAATAGCTTGTGCTTCAGTATTAAAATAATGCACTGGGACAGGAGGATATTCATCAATTTCCAGGTTAATAAAACGCATCACTTCGCGTTTATACTCTTTCAATAAGCTGATATCATCATATTCAGGGTGACCTTGAAAAAACACGATGCGGAAACCATCAGGGCTTACTGCAAGGTGTACGCCTGCTTCAGGACTGATCACCAAAACCTTTACACCATGTTTTTGCATGTCTTCCTGAAAGACCTCGTTAAAGCGTGAATGCGGAACATCAAACCGGGTATTGATCTCGGCGGTTAAAGGATGCTTTCTGTCTATCACTTTATGTGAATAAACTCCCCAGCGCTTGGCTGGTAAACGGGTTCTTTCTATGCCGTAGCAAAATTGAATTAATGCATGTGTTGCCAGGCAAGAACAAAGAATAGAAGTGACATTTTTCTTGGCCCACTCAAACACCTCCGTTAAAGGCTGCCAAAAGTCTTCCTCCTGCAGATGTTCATGCGTCACATTTGCGCCACTGATGATTAAGGCATCCAGGCCATCCTGTTTAAGCTGTTCAAAGGTTTCATAGTATTGACTGATATGTGCTTGTGCAGCTTCACCTCTGGGCAAACCCTTAATCGTAAAAGGGTGTACATGAAACTGTGCTATTTGATTACAGGCACCTACCAGTCGAAAAAACTGTCTCTCAGTCGCTTCCAATGCTGCGTCAGGCATTATATTAAGAAAGCCTATATGTAATTCGCGGATATGCTGATGGGTAGCACGGTCAGGATTAAGAATATCCTCACCTTCCTCTTTTAGGCGCTGGAATGTAGGTAATTGAGTGTGAGCAACTAGAGGCATAGCATTTTTTTCGGTGTTTGCTCGGCTATCGCAGCCGCAATAAGCTGAATAAAATCATTCTCGCTGCTCACCTTGGCGACATCGCAAGCATCCAGTGTATAGCCATATTTATCGGCAATCGCCTGATAGCGAGGTAAGCGAGACTTAAATAATTCAGGAAAAACCCAGCTGCCAAAGTCATCAGGCGGGATAGTATTGACATCAGTATAGTGGTGTTGCTGCATAAATTGGGCAAGCTTTTCATCCAGAAACGCTTCACGATAGTAAAGCGGTTTTGGCGCAGTTTTAGACCGATTTATAATCGTCTCATTCAATGCATCTGAGGTTTTGATGTAGATAATCAGCGTCTGTTGCGCAAGGTACTCCAATACCTCTTCACACTCTAATTCGCAAACACTGCCGCCGGCATCATTAATAAAATTTTTATACGCGTAAATGTCCTCTGCCTTATGAATAAATGCGCCGACATCAAACATGGCTGCTATTTCCGCTTTATGATGTAAAGCTTGCCTACGTTTAAAGTCATCAAGCGCGAGACCACCCAGGTTCTTATTACCAATTTTGCCTAAAAAGCTGGAAACAGGCGTGAGATTATCTACCGTGACGTTATTACAAATATAGATAGAATCAGTGAGTAGTAAGTCTCTTAAAAATGGCACTTCCATTGCCTGTTGTTTAATATTGTCCAGTATGGGTTCACCTAAGTACTTGGTACCAATACGGTAATCGCCAGAATAGTGGAACCATTTTTCTCTGGGTAATTTGTTTGCCAGTGTTGTTTTTCCTGCGCCAGACATCGCTAATAGCGTGATGCTTTTGGAGTCCCACTGCAGGAACTCCTGAGAACTCATTTTCATGCAATTTTTTTCCTAGTCCAGAAAGTCTTTTAGTGGCGTGTCATCCATGTCGCTGCGGCGAGTGTCTGAGTTAGAGTAGCCTAAGTCATCAGGTTCCAGGTCATCATAAGGGGCACTCCAGTCCTCTGGGTCTTCTATAAAGTCAAAAGTTGAGTTATACCAGCTTTCATTATCAAATTCGCCAATATCGCCATTATTATATTGCACTTCAATGCTGTCATCACTCTCGTCAATGGCAACGACTTTAAACAATAGATTGTTTTCTACATCTTTATACCACTGGTCGATAACGGGGTCAGTTACAGTAGCCATGATTTATTCCTTGTTGTGTATGTTCTAGTATTTTTTCGGCTAAAAAAACAAAAAAAGTAGCTTGATTTATATCCTTTTTTATCCATGTGCATTATAAGCTGCAGAGCGCATTTTTAACCATAGTGTTAATGTGATGTTATGCCTATGAGTTGCAGATTGCAAGGCTAGAGTATGGGTTTGGAAAAATGAGGAAAAAGTGTTTTAAACGCTTACATTATAAAAAATACCGAATAAAAAACAAATTACCTTGAATAGAATTAACAATTCTCGATATGACGCTAATAGCCTAAAATGGCATCCCGATTTCCACTTAAAAGAGTTAATGAGCCCCCTTTTGGAAAAGCTGCATTGGCCTTTAGCGATGTGGTAATTTAATTGCGAACTATCTTCGAAACTTTCTCCGATCAGTGAATCGGAAAGAATACCAGCTATACCATGATAGAGGGTGGATTGAGTGTATTTTATGCAAAACCTCTTTTTTTGGATTTTCAATAGACAATACAAGAGACAAAAGAAAAAAAATAACATTCACAAGCCTGTTTGGTGTATTGCAAATCCCCATGAATAACCACATCCTTAGCCTGCTTGATTCAGTTGGGCCTGCGTCGATCTATCTGCTCTGTTTGATTTTGTATTAGACAGCTTTCAAAACGCCGGTGTAATTGATTCTTTTCGCATCACAGACAAAAGATTGTTACTAGCATTGGATAGAACACTCTATTTTTAATCACAAAAGCTACAGGGTTCATACTATTCCTGCAAAACCCACGCTAAAGGAAAGGCCGGCTACTCACACACGGTTGTGACACCTATACTGGTTAAGCCAGGAAGAGACTTTTCTTCGATGATATGAAGGTGATTACGACATACTTCTGCTTTGATATACTTCGCGCGGTCACGGATGCGGAAAAATATTGATATAATTTACTAATTTTAGAGAGCAATTTAATCATGGTAAAAATGGAATTTACAAAAGAGGAGATAGATGAACTTTATCATGAGTTCATGGGGCACCCTGCCGGAACAACCAAAAAGAAACTACATGTTGTTTACCTAAAATCACTCAATTTATGACATCAAGATATTGCGTTAATTGCACGAGTTAATGCCGACACCGTTACACGGTACCTGCAAGAATATAACGAAGGTGGTTTGACTGCCATTTCTCTAGTGAGAACCGACAAACCCAGTAGCCAACTGCTTCCTCATTAAAGATCTCCCTTATTCACCGAATTTAAATTTGATCGAACGCTTGTGGAAATTCACAAAAAAGAAGTGCCTCTATAATAAATATTATGAATCTTTTGCTAATTTTAAAGTGGCGATAGATAGCTGCCTAAACAATGTGCAAATTACATTTAAAGATCAAATAAAAACACTTTTGAATCCAAAATTTCAGATGTTTTCAAAATCCGCAACCGTGACCGCGTGTGAAGTATAGTTAGGAGCATCTACTCAATTTTATGCTGCAAGGCCTGTCTTATATACCTGAAAACCGAATTGTTTACCCACCTAAACCAAAATCCGGCTAGCTTTGTCCAAAATGGGCATTTCTGAAATAACAAATACGTTCAAGCTAGTTACAATGAGGTATGCTATAATAATTCAATTTGTCAAATCTTTAACTAATTTGGAGTTATGATTCGTGGTAACTGTTAATACTCGTCGTTCAGTCATGACATTATTTTCTTCGCCTACTTGCGCGCTGAGTCACTGTACAAGACTCGCCTTGCACGAAAAAGGTGTCACTGCAGAAATTGAATATTTTGATCCTAGCGATCCACCAGAAAGCTTATTAGAACTCAACCCCAATGGCACTTCGCCAACATTAGTTGAGCGTGATCTGGTCCTATATGATTCACGCATCATTATGGAGTATCTGGATGAACGCTTTCCTCATCCACCACTGCATCAAATGGACCCTGTTTCTCGGGCCAATGCGCGTATGATTATTAAACGCATAGATCAGGACTGGTATCATTTACTGGATGAAATACTCAATTCAGGAGAAAAAAAGTCTGCTCGTGCAAAAAAAATGCTTAAAGAGAGTCTTATTGCGGCAGTCCCCTTATTTGCAGCTAATGAGTTTTTTTTGAGTGAAGATTTTTCTTTAATCGACTGCACTCTAGCCCCTTTACTGTGGCGTTTACCTGATATCGGTATCGATTTACCTGAAAGCGCGAGTGCCATTGACGCATATGCTCAACGACTTTTTAAGCGCGATGCCTTTAATGCCAGTTTAAGCGAAGAAGAGCAAGAAATGGCTAAAGTATCCATCAAAAAATGACATCGTTAAAACCTTATCTTATCCGGTCCATATATGAATGGATTATTGATAACAATTTAACGCCTCATCTGCTAGTTGATGCGACACATCCCCACGCAGCATTGCCAAAGGATTATATTGAAAATAGCAAAATTGTACTTAATATGCGCACTGAAGCAATTCAAGGCTTGTTGCTTGGAAATACAACGATTGAGTTCAATGCCCGCTTCAATGGACAACCCTTACATATTATTGCACCTGTCCCTGCCGTTATGGCAATCTACGCAAAAGAAAATGGTAAAGGCATGGTCTTTGATCAGGATGAAGAAGAGGACGATACGCCCCCGCCAGAAAATTCCCCACCTCCAGCACGACCGCATCTTCGAGTGGTAAAATAAAACTATAAAAAAAGCCTGAGTTCGTTATGAACTCAGGCTTTTTTGCTTAGCTTAAAAGTGCGCAAAACGCAGCTTACTTTTCTTTAAACTTATCTAGCATAATTCTCAGCAGCGAAATCCCAATTCACTAACGCCCAATAAGCCTCCAAATATTTAGGGCGCGCATTACGATAATCGATATAGTAAGCATGCTCCCAGACATCACAAGTTAATAAGGGCGTTTGACCTGCTGTTAAAGGACAAGCCGCATTACTGGTACTGACCAATTCCAGACTACCATCAGTATTTTTTACTAACCATGCCCAGCCAGAACCAAAAGTTGTCACAGCACATGCAGTAAATGCTGCTTTAAATTCAGCAAATGATCCAAAAGTTGCAATAATTGCATCCGCTAAAGCGCCAGTTGGTTCACCACCACCATTAGGCGACAAACTGTTCCAGTAAAAGGTATGATTCCAAACCTGCGCTGCATTATTAAAAATACCACCAGATGAACGCATTATCAGACTTTCTAATGAAGCTCCTTCAAATTCAGTCCCTGGCACCAAATTATTCAAATTTGTCACATAGGTTTGATGATGCTTACCATAATGAAACTCTAGAGTTTCCTCAGAAATATGAGGCACTAAAGCATCTTTCGCATAAGGTAAAGCAGGTAATTCGTAAGCCATTGAACATTCTCCTAAATAGTTTAATTAAAATTTCATCAACATCAGCTGGACTGGATACCAAGACAATATTTTAGCAAAATATCCATACTATTGCTGCATGCAAAGAGTATAAGTTATTAATCCCATAAATACCAAGTATTTTAGTACAGTATTGTACTCAACATGCTAAAGGATATACCTCGAATAACCTGGTATGCCACATTAAGTATTTAAACAATTTGTGTTTCATTGAGAAATCTTATTTCGTGCTGATTACACCCTATTACCATAACCTTGAGTTACTACAAGCAATTTTCAACATAAACCAACTATCAGATAAAGAAATCGCGCATAAGCAAAAGACTACGCCCTACTTTTCTTTTTTATCATATTCAACACGATATCCGTCAGTACGAACCTTAGTGTTACTATAGGCAATAGTTTTGGAGCTTTTCTCGGCTTTTTTATCTTGATCAGAATCGTCTTCACTTTCAGGCGCATCAATTGAAGCAATAAAATCATTAAACCAGGGCTTTGTTTTAGCAATGCTCATATCCGCATCACTTAAAATATCTTCTTTATCAGGCAGGTTACCGTATTCCAGAGCACGCTCTAATGCTTTTTTACAAGCATCAAAATCATTGTGCACAGCATCTAAACAAGCAAAGTTATAACTGGCAACACCTTCTTGTATATTGTCTGCAATGGTGAATTTTTCTTTTGCCAAAGCATAACTTGCTTCTTTATCCGTAGCGTTTTGTAAAGCAGCCAACTCCATTAAAGCAACGCCCCAGTCCAGAGCAGCCCCTAAATAATCAGGTTTTGCCACCAGGCAATATGAAAACTTTTTTCCTGCTTCCTGATAAAGAGCGATTGACTCAGCACTCTTCTTTAATCGCGCCGAGTATAGTAGTGCCATCCCCCAATTATAAAGCGCGTCATTAAAAGCAGAATTACTAGACGGTATGCTTTCATAAATATGCATTGCTTCAGCTAGTAATTTTTCAGCTTGTGCAACATCATCATTTACTCGCGCTTTCTGTACTTTTTTATTAGCTGCTTTTACTTTAGATTTACCAGCAATCGAACCAAATAAGCCCATGTTTTTCCTCTATATTTGAATTTTATTATTATAACTTCCACTAACACTCAGCGCATCATGCAGTAATCAACTTTACCTGCTAAACAACCAAAAATGTCATACCTAACTGCTTATAATAAATCGAACTGCATCCAAGCGCAATTTAGCACCTTTAATATATCCATGCGATGCAATTGCACTGTTTTTTAATGCACTTATTTCTTCCGGTTTTATCCCGGAATTTACCTGGCATAATGCATCTAAACGCTTTATTTCCTTGGCTAGCATCTTAAGCATCTCTGTATTAGCCTGACTAATCATGCCGCGCATAATCGTTGCAGATTTTTGTTCGGCACTGGCAATCATGGCATTGATATTTTTATGTTCACCGCTAATAAAAGCTGCAATTTGTTCCGTTTCAATTTTCTCGTCCACTTCGTGCAATTCATCATGTTGAATCTGCGCCGTTAAATCCTGCTGGTTTTGATCCATTAAAATACGTATCGGTGTCGCAGGCAAAAAACGGCTTAATTGCAATGACAATGGTGCACTACACTCAACTAAAAAAAGACATTCCAGCAAGTACTGCCCAGCGACTAAATCTTTATGCTTAATTATACTTAATGCGGCATTACCTATATTTCCAGATAATATCAAGTCCATTGCTGACACTAGCATAGGGTGTTCCCAGGTTAAATACTGCATATCTTCTCGCGCTAAAGCAATATCTCTATTTACCGTTACTGTTACGCCATCTTCCGGCACACCTGGAAAATGACTGACTCTCTGCAATTGTCCAGCTTGCAAAATAGCACAGCCTTCAGAATGATACTCAGAGTCTACCCCAAAACAATCAAAGATATCCTCCATGTATTGCCACAAGACTTGAGGCTGTGAAATATTTTCAATAACGGCAATAAGATTCTCAGCAATATCCTGCCGACAGGAATTCAGCTCTAATAATACATCTCGAGCCTGGTGCATTTGCTTCTCAATCTCAGCTATAAGTATTTTACCCGAGTCAACAAGCTGTTCTAATCCTTGCTGCTCCTCACTTAAACAGACTTTTTCAAGCGCTTGCTTTTGTAATTGATACACCTCACTTGCCGCATTGCTATTTAGCTGAAATAGCTTTAACCCCTCAGCATACCAACGACACAAACTATGTTGTTTACTACCTATAATATAAGGCACATGAATTTTAATAATATGTTTTTGACCTATTCGGTCAAGTCGGCCAATTCTTTGCTGTAATAGATCAGGGTTCTCAGGTAATTCCAATAAAATCAAATGATGTACGAATTGAAAATTACGTCCTTCACTGCCAATTTCCGAACAAAGTAATACCTGCACTTGCGCATCTTGATCCGCAAAATAGGCAGCCGCCCGATCACGTTCAATAATACTCATTCCTTCATGGAACACAGCGACATTAAACGCATATTTATCACGTAATTGTTTATGCAAACTAAGCACTGTTTCTGTATTCTTACAAATCAATAAGACCTGAAACTTATCCAGTGTATTTAAATGTGCCACTAGCCATTTTAGATAAATACTCTCACTTTGTTCTGCATGCTTTTGCAAAGAATAAGTATAGACTTCACGCTGCGGGAAGCCTTGTACCACATGCCGCGAATTTCTAAATAAAATACGCCCTGTTCCATGCCGGTCAATTAACTGATCAATCACATCCTGCCTTAATCTCATGTCCTCTAAATTGTGTAAAAAATCTGTTGCTAACTTTTGATCGACTAAGCTAGCTAAGAATTTTTTATCTACATCATTTAGAAGAATCTGATGTACTACCTTTTCTGCTAAACGAGCAATAGGCTCAAACTCCCTCTGCTCCATTAGAAACTGCTCAAAGCTATAAAACCGATCTGCATCGAGCAACCTTAACTGAGCAAAATGCGTTTCTTTACCCAACTGCTCAGGCGTAGCCGTTAACAAAATCAAGCCCAAAGTATGCTCTGCTAATTGCTCAACAAACAGATAAGGCTCTCCTGGTGCGTGCTCAGTCCATTGCAGGTGATGAGCCTCGTCCACTACAACAATATCCCAGTCAGCCTGAACAGCTTGCTCTTTTCTATGCGGGTTTTGTGAAAAAAAATCCAGACTACATAAAACCAGTTGTTCGCTCAGAAATGGGTTGTCATCTTCAATTGCCTCGCAACGGGACTCATCAAAAAGGCTGAATTTTAGATTAAAACGCCGCAGCATTTCAACTAACCACTGGTGTAACAAACTTTCAGGAACCATTACCATAATGCGCTCTGACAAGCCCATGTGTAATCTATGATGCAAAATCAAGCCAGCTTCAATGGTTTTACCCAGCCCTACCTCATCTGCCAGCATAACCCGTACTTTTTCTCGCTGCGCAACTTCATGAGCTATGTACAATTGATGCGCAATTAACGATGTGCGTGCACCGAGCAACCCTTTCACCTGGCTTTTATGCAGGCTATGCAAATGCTGCCAAGTTTGATAGCGCAATGTAAACCAACGCCCTTCCTCTGCCTGACCAATAAATAACTTATCTTGTGGCTTGTTAAACTGAATATGATGGCTTAAAGCCATTTCCTCTACAAACAAGGTTGTGCCTTGCTGGTTCAACACTTGATAATGAATAATGCCCTCATGTTCATCAAGTGCTTTTACTCGCCCCTGCTGACCATCATTAGTTTCTATCTCATCGTCTACCGAGAATCGCACTCGGGTTAAAGGTGCGTTATCCTGCGCATAAACTCTGCGTTCATCACTGGCTAAATATAGAATAGTTACTCGGTTAGCCGCCACTGCGGACACAATTCCCAGCCCTAACTCTGGTTCTGAAGCACTTATCCATCGCTGCCCAATTACAAACCCAATCTTTGACATTCAATCCTTCAATATTCTTAATAACTGCTTACACATTTTACAGACACTCAATGTTCGCTGATTTTTGCCGCTAATGATTTATTCTCGACATAAATCACCTCTAAACTCTTATGCAATATGTCCTGACATAAATTTATATTATATCTAGTTTTATATAGTCCACTAGATACCAGTCGAATTTAACATCAAAAAAATAATACAATAAAAGCATCAAATAAACTGCTGCCAAAAACAAAAATGGCTACTGAGTTCATACTTATAAATCCAATTTATATCTTATCTCCTTGTATTTAGGATTATTTACCTTAAGATCATTTAACTTCTCATTTTCCGCAGCTAACCGCGATCTGAATTAAATAGGATAAAAATGGAACGAAGCTTATCTCGACAATCGATCTTTAAGGTAATGCCAAAACGAATCCCCATGCTTCAGAAAGACCTTCTTTAAACTGGTAAAAATACCTCTGCACCTTTACCTCGATTCACCGAGTATACTGTCACTTTTTTCTTTTTTTGACGTCATCGTGTATTTCTTTAATAAAGCTATACAAAATTATTATCGATATTGTTAATAAACTCAAAATGGGCGGCATGAAGCGCTTTGAAGACTAAGCTTGTCCTGAGACTGCTAATATCATTGAACAAGCCGCAGAAACAGAGATACTTCGTCGTGTTTGATTGAAGAAACGGATGATAATATATACAAGAATTTATAAAACAAAAATCGCTCCAGAACAACGGACTCTTAGTCAGCCTTCTATGTGTGATGTATCAATCGATAATATACGCACTGTAAAACCTGGCATTTATAGCCTTTTGACAATTCAGTAAGCATAAAAAAAGGCGCCCTAAGACACCTTTTCTATTTGAATCGCCAAGAAGCAATGCTTATAGCTTTTCCTTAATACGTGCAGCTTTACCAGACAAGTCACGCAAGTAATACAGTTTGGCTCTACGCACCGCACCACGACGTTTAACTTGAATGTCTCCAACAAGAGGACTGTGTGTTTGAAAAACACGCTCTACACCTACCCCATGAGAAATCTTTCTCACGGTAAACGCTGAGTTTAATCCACGATTACGTTTAGCAATGACTACCCCTTCAAATGCCTGTAATCTTTCGCGCTCGCCTTCCTTTACTTTTACCTGCACAACAACAGTATCGCCAGGGTTAAAGACTGGCATATCTTTTTTCAGCTGTTCTGCTTCTAATTGACTAATAATATTACTCATTACTGCACCTTATTTATTCTTTAATTCAATTTTAAATTCTTCTAACAACGCCTGCTGTTCCGCTGTTAATTCTTTATTCAACAACAAATCTGGTCTTTTCTGCCAGGTTCGCCCTAATGATTGCTGCAACCGCCAGCGTTCAATTCCTTTATGATTACCACTCAACAAAACATCAGGAACTGTTTTTCCTGCAATAACTTCTGGCCTTGTATAGTGAGGACAATCTAATAATCCATACATATGCGAATCTTGCTGAGCAGATTCATCACCACCCAATACACCAGGCAACAATCTTGAAACGCCATCAATGACTACCAAGGCAGCTAACTCGCCACCACTAATGACAAAATCGCCCAGAGACCACTCTTCTTCGCATTCATCCTCAATAAAGCGCTCATCTATCCCTTCGTAACGCCCTGCAACTAAAATCAATTGATCCAAAGCTACACTTTCATTCAGAAGCTGCTGAGTTACAGGTTTTCCCTGCGGACTCAAATAAACAACTTTAACGCGCCGAGCATCAACTGAATCTTTAGCATTATCTATAGCATCTTTTAAAGGCTGATACTTCATCACCATCCCCGGACCACCACCATAAGGCCGGTCATCAACTGTTTTGTGCCTATCCGAAGTATAGTTTCTAGGGTTCCAGACTGATAAGCTAACTATTCCCTGTTTTATCGCACGTCCAGTCACTCCGTTCATTGCACTATCAAGTACCATTTCCGGAAAGATTGTGACCACATCAAAACGCATTAAAAATCAGCATCCCAGTCGACCAGCATCTCACCCGCTAACAAGTCAATCTTGATTATAGTCTGTCCTTGCAAGAAAGGAATTAAACGCTCCCTTTCGCCCAAGACAACCACGACATCATTAGCGCCTGTCTCCAGCATCTGCTGAACAATACCGAGGTCTGTACCTTCGACGGTTTTAACTTGTAAGCCAACAAGATCTGCCCAATAGTATTCACCCTGCTTTGCTTTAGGCAATTGATCAGCATGAATAAAGATTTCCCAGCCATTTAGTTCAGCTGCGTCATCCCTGTCATTAATACCTTCCAGACGGGCAACGACTGTTTTTCCATGCCGTCGACCATCAATCACTTGAACTTCCTTGCTTTCCTTGCCCTTTGTTAAAGTCCAAGGTGAGTAAGTCAGTATATTTTCGCGTGTTTCAGTATATGAATATACTTTTATCCAGCCTTTGACACCAAAAATGCCCGAAACTTTACCAACACAAACAAATTCTTCAGTCAATCTTATGCTGCAGCTGCTTGTTTTTTAGCATCTTTAATTAATTTAGCAACTCGCTCAGAAGGCTGTGCACCTTTTGATTGCCAATGCGCTACGCGCTCTTCATCAAGTCTTAATCTTTCTTCTGATCCTTTAGCTAAAGGATTAAAAAAGCCTAAGCGCTCAATATAACGTCCATCACGGCTGTTTCTGCTATCAGTCACAACAACATGATAAAAAGGACGATTTTTTTGCCCACCTCTGGCAAGACGAATAACTACCATCTAACTTCCTCAAAAATTACATTTAACCAAATTTAATCCAACTATTCTACTCGTTTTAATTATTATGTGAAGCAAAATTCTAAAAAACATAGCAAGTAATTCAAATTTACAGCCGCATTCCGCGCATATTACTTTTTATTCCACGCATCATATTTGCCATATTTCCTTTCTTGAAGCGCTTCATCATTTTCTGCATCATTTTAAATTGCTTCAAAACACGATTCACATCTTGCAGTTCTTGCCCACAACCCGAAGCAATACGTTTCTTTCGATTACCTTTAATCAAATCTGGATGGCGCTTTTCCTGCTTAGTCATTGAGCGAATAACTGCAATTTGACGCGACAATTCCTTATCATTGACTTTATCCCTCATTTCCTTCGGCACTTCATTGATACCAGGCAATTTATCCATCATTGCACCAACACCCCCCATACTCTGCATTTGCTCTAATTGCTCACCAAAATCAGTAAGGTCAAAGGATTTTCCTTTTTGTAATTTTTTAGCTAACTTGTCTGCTTTTTCCTTATCGACCTTCTGCTCTATATCCTCAATCAGACTGAGCATATCTCCCATACCCAGAATTCTTGAGGCAACCCGGTCCGGATAAAAGGGCTCTAAAGCATCTGTTTTCTCACCCACCCCAACAAACTTAATAGGTTTCCCAGTGATATAGCGAATAGACAGAGCCGCTCCACCACGAGCATCACCATCCGTCTTAGTTAAGATAACTCCGGTTAATGGTAGTGCCTCATCAAACGCTTTGGCCGTATTTGCAGCATCCTGCCCTGTCATGCTATCAACAACAAATAATGTCTCAACCGGATTAATTGCAGCGTGCAATTGCTTAATCTCGGTCATCATTTCATCATCGATATGCAAACGTCCAGCGGTATCGACAATAACGACATCCAGAAATTTCTTTTTTGCCTGCTCAATGGCATTCAGGGCAATTTCGGTTGCGCTTTTCGTTACATCAGTATCAAAAAAGGTCAGCGATAAATCATCGGCTAGCGTCTCCAATTGTTTAATCGCAGCTGGACGGTATATGTCCGCACTCACCACCCCTACCGACTTCTTTTTTGTCTCTTGTAGCCAGCGTCCTAATTTAGCAACAGTGGTTGTTTTACCTGCACCTTGTAAACCAGCCATTAGGATAACAGCAGGGGGATTTGCTTTTAAATCCAGTTCCTCGTTTGCCTCCCCCATAATACTGACAAGTTCTGCCTGCACTACCTTTATTAGCGCCTGTCCTGGCGAAAGACTCGCCTGCACTTCCTGTCCTAAGGCACCTTCTTTTACCTTTTCGATAAATGCAGTGACAACAGGAAGCGCAACATCTGCTTCTAACAATGCCAAGCGTACTTCACGCATGGCATCTTGAATATTCTCTTCTGTCAGGCGCCCTTGGCCACGAAGATTTTTTAGGGTTTTGCCTAAACGGTCGGTTAAATTATCAAACATAATCAGTACTAGATCTCACAAAAAGGCCGGCTAAAACTTGTACAATATTATAAATTTAATATTGCAAACATATCTCAGCACAGCATCTAAAATCACTTCAGCCTTTAATTATCCTAAATATTTATGCAATGGTAAACAAATAAACTTGGAAGTCGACTCAAATACAGCTGATTTTCGCAAGAAAAATAACAATATTTGACAGCCACCCTTGCCCATAGATTTTATTACAATCGGAGATAAACTACTGGAGTTCTCGATTTTTAAGGTGGTATCTGGACAGGTAAGGGGATTTATTAATAAACTTGCCCCATTGCATCCAACGCTAATGAATAACTGCACAACCCTAAGCATTGCCACTTCAGCAAACTATTCCTTTATATTTAATGCATGTAACTTACGGTATAAATGAGTTCGTTCCACCCCGACTGCTGTCGCTAACTTAGCAACATTTCCCTGGTTTTTTTCAAAATGATATTCTAAATATGCTTTTTCAAATTGCTCTCTTGCTTCTTTAAGAGAAAGCTTGAAAAAAATCGGCACACTCTCTTGTTGCTCTACTGCCACATTATCCAAGACTGTGCCTAGTGCAGTTTTTACTTCGGCCAGCTCGATATCATCACCGGCGCCCAAAATCATTAACCGCTGCACCAGGTTTTTTAATTCCCGGACATTCCCAGGCCAGATATAATTCCTTAAAAAATTCAGTGCTGGCATGGTAAAACTTCTAAATGCCAACTTCTCATGCTGGACAAAATAATCAACATAAAACTGTAACAGTGCAGGAATGTCTTCACTGTGCTTGCGCAAAGGCAAAACTTCCATAGTGACTTCATTAAGCAAATAATACAAATCCTGTCGAAAACGCCCTTCGTTTACTTCATTTTCCAGGATTACTCGCGTAGAGACCATCACCCGGACATCCACATGCACCTGCTCAGTGCCTCCCACGCGTAAAAAAGATCGGGATTCGAGTGCACTTAATAGTTTTAACTGAGTCTGAGTATCCATACCTGCTATTTCAGCTAAAAACAAGACACCGCCATGCGCTCGCTCCAGTAAACCCGGAAAAACTGCTCCTTCAACTTCTTTACCAAAGAATTCTACCGCTGCGTTTTCTGGTGCAATACTACCCACAGCAACATCAACAAAAGGGCCGCTCTTACGCCCACTGTGCTCATGCAAAAATCGTGCATACAACTCCTTTCCTACGCCACCTTCCCCGACAAACATAACCTTAGTATCATGCTGAGCAAGGCGTTTTAATTGCTCTTTAATACGCTCTGCAAAAGCACTACGTCCAACAGGCTCATTAATCACAGAAAGCTGTTGCTTTAATCCCGCATTTTCACGTTGTAACATATGCGCATCAACTGCACGCTCGACGACTAACAGCAGGCGCGCTAATGATAGCGGTTTTTCCAAAAATTCATAAGCGCCAAGCTTGGTTGCTTCTACTGCGGTTTCAATCGTACCGTGCCCAGACATCATAATAACGGGTGAAACAAAATTATCATCTTCGCCCCATTCCTTGAGTAGCGTAATTCCATCTGTATCTGGCATCCAGATATCCAATAGAATCAAATCTGGCTGATGGCGTATTTGCAAATGCCTTGCCTCTTCGGCATTCCCTGCCATATATACGATATACCCTTCATCCTGAAGAATTTCCTGAACTAGCTGACGAATATCTGGTTCATCGTCTACCACTAAAATATTTGCTTTATATCCACTCATTACTGTGTCTCTTCGAATATCGCTGGAAATTGCATAATAAAACCAGCTCCCTGCTTATAATTACTATCCAGACGAATAGTTCCACCATGCTCTTCAATAACTTTCTTCACAATTGCCAAACCTAAACCCGTGCCTCTTTGTTTATTAGTGACATAAGGTTCAAAAATATTTTTTGCCTGATTTTTATCAATACCACCTCCTGTATCGTAAATACCTAACTGCACCACAATACTATTATTTTTTTTGACTGCCTGTAATTTAATAATTATTTTTCCTTTACCATCCATCGCTTCCAGCGCATTTTTAAACATATTATGCAAGACCTGACGTATGCTCACTGCATCCGCCTTAATTAAGGGAATATCTGCCCCTAACATCAATTCAAACTCTACTTTAGGATTCGCGCCATACAAGATAATGACTTCTTGCACCAAGGCCAGTAAATCAAGATTGGCCGCTTGATTTCTCACCGGTTGCGCATATTCGGAAAAATCATCAACCATATGCTTCATTGCTTCTACTTGTTGGATAATAGTTACCGTAGAACGGCTCAACATCTGCGCATCTTCTTTTTCAAGCTTTGCTGATAGCTTACGTTGCAAACGTTCAGCAGATAGCTGTATCGGTGTTAAGGGATTTTTAATTTCATGCGCCAGGCGTCGCGCTACTTCTGCCCAGGCTGCATTTTTTTGTGCCTGTATCAAATCTGTTATGTCATCAAATACCAGCACCGCCCCAATATAGCCCCCTTCGGTAGAAAACAAGGGAGTCCCTTGACATAACAATTCCTTACGTCCATCAGGCCCATCAACTACGATATTACGCTGCCAAATATCAAATGATTTTTCTAATAAAGGTTGAACAACGTCAACTAGTCCCATTAAATCAGGTCGACCCATTGCCAAATGGCTTAAATCTTGCCCATAAAAACGCATGACCTGCACATGCAAAATAATGTTTGCCGCCTGGTTTGCTGTGCGGATATTCAAACTAGAATCAAAACTTAATACCCCCGCTTTTAAGCTGGTTAATAGTGTTTCTAAATAAGCTCTTTGGCGCTCAATTTCATGGGTACTTTTTCGTGTTTCGTCCTGTGCTCGTGAAATCTGGCGCACCATCTCATTAAACGACTCAACCAAAAAGCCTAAATCATCCTGCCGTTTTGCTGGTACTAATTGCTCATAATATCCTGCGGCCACTGCCTGAGTACCGCGAACTAAATCACGAATGGGGGCAATAATTCCACGCACACTGATAAATGCCGCAGAAACAGCGGCCAAAAAACTCATTAACAACACGAGAGACAAAACCAGAGAAAAACTAACTTTTAAAGAATGCCGTAAATATGTCATTTCCTGAAATCTCACGTAGGCAAATTCTACAGAATCAGTTAAATCATTAATACGTTCTGGCACGGGATAAACTATCTGTAAATAATAGTTTTTTCTCGGCTCAATCGCAACAATGGTTTGCACAACCAATCTGTCATCTACCGAGGCAAGATTAACAAAATCTTCACCTTGCTGTACCTGAAAAAACAAAGAACTGACAGGCAAGCTTGGTAATATATCACTCTGGGTCAAGCCGCTAAAAGCAATAATCCTGCCCTTTTGAGTCAATAAAGTGACCTCATTTGCAGCCGCTATTTCACGTAATTGCTCTATCTCCAGACCAATCTCTTGTATAGTCTTATTGCGCAAAGACTCTGTTAAGCGTTGTGATTGCTTTAAGTTCCAACGCACTCGTTGCTCCAAAGCCGAGTGACTTAATTCCAGTGCATCTTCCATCGCAGCATCTAGCTCTACATTAAACCAGCTATCAATGCTCTGATGTAAAAACTTCATAGAAAAATAAAACACCGTACCAGCGGGCACTAAAGATAAAACAATAAATAACAAGACAATATTCGTTGTTAAGCGTGAGCCTGCTTCACGTTTTTTGAGCCTGCGAGCCAGAGAAAAAATATTGTAGCTCACTAACGCTAGCAAACATATGGTACCCACTATATTACTCAAGAGCAGCCAGGAGTACATATCCCCCAGACTTGAGGTGTCCTGCAGCGCCGAGCTCATTAACTGCAGGGACAGTACAATAAAACTCAGTAGAAAAAGAATAGAAACGCTAAATGGAATTTTTATTCGCACCATTTTTTCTCGTTTGTCGACAAGTCCCATTGTCTGTCAAAATAAGCAACAGGTCGCAATGGCGCGGGTAGCATTTCTTGATCAAAAGATATCTTTAACACACTTATAACGCATTGATTAGTTACATATTCCGATAGTGGCATTTCCTCTGTTTCAATATGTTGCATAAAGACGAGCGCCTCAGCCAAGCTAGAAAAGCGCCTGAATGTTTTTTTGCGCTCATCTTTCACTCGAAAATTATCCAGCAAAGTATAATAAGTCAGACTATAGCGATAAGTATGGGCAAACAAAGTTTTGTACCAAAAAGCCTGCTTCTGCTTCAGCTTAATTGATACATCCCAAAACAATGTAATACCACTATACAGCGCCTTTTGCGCCTCAGGACTTAATCGAAAATCCAGGAGAATACTTAGCCTGGCTTTATTATCTACTATACTTAACTGCGCCTGTTTAATTTTGACAAATTTACCACCGGCATAGCAAACATGCCATCCACTGAGCATAGAAATAAAGCAACATAACAACAGTGATTTACTTTTTCTGCAACCGCGCATAATAAAACCCATCCATAGATTGGCTACCAGTTAGCACCTGACGACCAAATGGCCGTTTACTCCCCCAGTCCGCATCTATTAATAATTCTTGCGCATCATCATGCTGCTGCAAAAAACGCTCAATTTGTAATTCATTCTCTTGTTTCAAAATTGAACAAGTTGCATACAACAGTATTCCTCCAGAGGCCAATAGAGGCCAGATAGCCTGCAAAATCTCCTGTTGCAATGCTTGCAATTGAGCAATATCTTCTGCACGCCGTAATAATTTAATATCTGGATGTCGCCGAACAACCCCTAAAGCAGAACAAGGCGCATCCAGCAAAATACGCTCAAATGGAACACCATCCCACCAGCCATCAGGCTGCGTCGCATCAGCAGTTAACAAATCTGCGCAAAGGTGTAATCGAATTAAATTTTCTTTCACTCTTGCCAGGCGTTGCGTATCAATATCAATTGCTAACATGCTTTTTAATTCAGGCTGTAACTCCAGAATATGCGCGGTCTTTCCACCTGGCGCAGCACAAACATCCAGCACACGATCGCCATCCTGAGCATCTAGAAGTTCCGCAGCTAATTGCGCAGCGGCGTCTTGAACTGATACCCAGCCTTCAACAAATTTTGGTAACTTATCAACCATCACTGGTTCAGACAGAATAATAGCTTGCCCTGAGCTTACTAAAGCACATGCTTCTATCTGCTGTTCTGCCAATAAATTCAAATACGCATCACGCTGACAAAATCGTGCATTTACCCGTAAAGTCATCGGTGGCGCGTGATTATTTGCCAGGAAAATTTGCTTTGCTTCACTACCCCAATCCGCTTTAATCGCTTTAATCATCCAGTCAGGATGCGCATAAGCAACATGCTTATCTGCTAAAGCCTCCAGTTCATCTTGTTCACGTAAATAACGTCTAAGTAATGCATTCAGTAATGACTTTGCCCACTGTTTTCTGTTCATCACCGCCACTGTCTCTGAAACAGCTGCATGATCTTTAACACGCATATACCTCAGCTGATACAAACCCAGTAGTGCCAATGCTTTAATTTGTATGTCTTTATCTTTGATTGGCTTATTGACTAGCTGGTTTAAGATGTACTCAAGCCGATAATACTGCCGAACCGTGCCATAGCACAAAGCCTGAATAAAGGCTTTTTCCTGCACATCCTGTACTTCCGCCCACGCAGTTTCAAGAGCTGCTGTCATGGACTTGCCTGACAGCACTTTCACTAAAACATTTGCTGCAACTAATCGAGAATTCAATTCATTATTCCTTGTATTAAACCCATTTAGCCCAATCGTAAACCAGCCACATGATGTGCATTCAAAAAATCAGCTACCTGCATACGTGTTTTACCTGGCATCTGAATTTCCTGCAAACGCAATACTCCCTCTCCCGTTACCACATCAATATGCTTATCATCATCTAAAATAGAACCAGGTGTTGAGCTAACATTGCCATCTACCGCTTCAGCTTGCCAAATACGCATTACTTTATCTTGTAACTTTGTCTGTGCAACAGGCCAGGCATTTAATCCTCTTACCTGGCGTGCTAAATCAACCGCTGGTCGTGTCCAGTTTATTTCCGATTCACTTTTCTCAAGTTTATGAGCATAATTGGCCAAAGTTTCATCTTGTTTTTCAGGTCTTAATTGATTCGTCTGCATCAATAACAAGGTTTCTCGCAAACCTTCTGCTCCAAGTATCTTCATACGATCATGCAACTCACTCGCCGTATCATGCTCACCAATTTCACAAACTGTCTTATACAGCATATCACCGGCATCCAACTGCTTAACCATACGCATGATCGTCACTCCAGTCTGTTTATCGCCTGCCATAATGGCACGATTAATTGGTGCGGCCCCTCGCCACCGGGGCAATAAAGAGCCATGGATATTAATGCAACCCAGTCTAGGAATATCTAATACTGTCTGAGATAAAATCAGACCATATGCTACAACCACCATTAAATCAGCATCCAGAGCTTTCAACTGTGCTATATCAGCTTCTTGCTTTAGGTTTAGCGGTTGAAAAACTGGAATTTCCGCACTTAATGCCAAGGCCTTAACCGGACCTGGCAATAACTTCCGACCTCGCCCGGCTGGTCTATCCGGTTGCGTATACACTGCCACTACTTCATGCTCAGAATTCAGTAGCATTTGCAATGCTGGCACTGCAAAGTCAGGTGTTCCTGCAAAAATAATTTTCATCTGTCTATTTTTCTCTTTTATGGAGTTTATCCATTTTCTTTTTAATTCTTTGACGCTTTAAAGGCGACAAATAATCAACAAATAGTTTGCCCTGCAAATGGTCCATTTCATGCTGAATACAGACAGCTAATAACCCGCTTGCTTCTATTTCAAATGATTTTCCTTTCTTATCTAATGCAGTCACCTTAACCTCTTCGGCTCGTTGCACTGGCTCAAAGATCCCCGGCACCGATAAACAGCCTTCATCTGACTCTTCTTCTCCCATCTGCTCAATGATCTCAGGATTGATTAAACAGATGGGATTATTTTTATCTTCACTTGTATCTATAACGATAATACGTTTATGAATATCTACCTGCGTTGCCGCCAAACCCACACCATGCGCTTCATACATTGTCTCTAACATATCATCAACCAAGCTCTCAATCGCCTTATCAACCACCGCTACAGACTTCGCTACAGTTCGTAAACGCGGATCAGGAAACTCAAGAATTGACAAAATACTCACTAAACTCTCCAAACTTTAATTATTTATGACTGGAATTCTATCTGAAATCATCTAAACTTTATACTTAGCAAGCTCAGTGTTACCCATTTCTTTTGTGAAAATCAATCATTCACAACGACACTTAGCCTTTATTTTTTGATTGATTGGAATAAAAAAATGGCTTCTAAAGCAATAATAGGACTTATTTTTACCCTGGCATTTAGTCTTTCCATCTCGGCTGCTGTGGTCAATTCGAACGCCTCACATCCTAGCAGTTATGTCGTTGTTAAAGGTGATCAGCGTGTTCTCTACCCACACATACGAACTTCAGACGAAGAAGCAGCGATCGCTATGATTCCTTTCGAAGCCATCGCCCCCTATCTAAACTCCCCTAAAGTCGTTAGTAAAGATGAACTAAAAAACGCACCCTATATAGTTGATTTTGCAGGTGAGCATTTAATGGCAGGAGAAGGAGTCAGTATTTATGTGCGCACCATTTTAAAGCCCGATTATCTTGCCTATACTACTTATCGACCTGGCAAAACTTATATAGACCCGGAAACTGATGAAATTTTAGGTTATGAAGCCAAGTATATTGCCGACAATGTCATTATGAATCTGGGAGACCCTGCCACTTTACGTATTACCAATGCGGATAGTGAAGTTCGTCGTGGCGACCGCCTAATGC
>CAYWLM010000018.1:0-36263 GCA_964459125.1 uncultured Methylomonas sp.
CAGAAATCGGGAAAATTCATGCTAATGCGGAATGATTTTTGGCGAAGGTATTGTTGATAGCGAGTTAAAAACCGTCTAAGGTTTACATCTGAAGAAGCGGTAGCCCCTAGCACGCCTTTTGGCTAAATGAACCTTACTATTAATGCCTTCTAATATACCGTTTTTGATGTGCGATTCAACGCAGTGAACAATGCCAGACCAATGCGCTTTGACCGTTTTTGCGAAGGTCAAAAAGGCCGGTATTTTTGCAGTTTCTACTGCGTTGCACCACTGCGTCAGGAAGGCGCATGTCGCTGGTTTGTCGGGTATTTTCCATAGATCATTGAACAGAACTTTCAGTCGATAGGCTTCACCTAGCTTTGGATAAAGTTGAATCATTTCTACCAGTGTTGCTTCTTGTTTAACCGAAAGATTTTCTAGATCTTTTAGGAACGTGTACTTTAGTCCTTTCAACGCATCATGCTCTTTACGCTCATCTTTACGTACTCTATCCATAGCCTCGTTGAGTAATTTGACGACATGAAACCGGCCGAAAGTAGGCCGCTGCGCCAGCAATAAACGCGGGTGAAAGATCCATGCTCAGCTGCGTGACCTGATCCTCTGGAACACCTTTATTTTCCAGGTGTTGCTGAATACTTTTTAGGCTTGCTTTGCCTTTTCCTTGGCAGATATGGATGACGCGTGAGGCATCCAGATCAATACTCAGGGTGACGACATATTTATGACCTTTCTTTGACGATGTCTCGTCTACGCCTAACCGGGTAACTGTGGACGGATCATCGGACCGGATCGCTTTTCCGATCCAGTGGTTGAATACAGTCCAGACACGTTGTGGGTTGACACCTAACATCTCAGCGACGCGATGCACCGGCATTTCTCGCTCAATCAAGGCCCATTGCGAACGCCTCAAACAAAAGAGTGAAGCGCCGCTACTAGGACGTGCCTATGGGACGTTAACCGTAACTACTTTGCCCTCTGATGTTTTTATGCGTGGTACCGCGCAATGTAAAAAACAGTAGTACTCAATAAAAATTAAATGTTGCCATTCCCGCGCCACTTTATCATGCACCGGACAGAGCACACCGGTCTCATCAAGGAATCGTGTCCCGGCCGGAAAACCTATATGTATATGCAGTTCTTTTGATTTGGGTTCGTCTAAAACAAATGAAATATCTTCCACTTGCCAAGGAGCTTGTAGGCCAAGGGCGATGCTAAATAAAGTTGCACTATTCATCTTTGTATTATCGCCTTACCTATTACGATTCACATAGAGCCAAAATTAATTCTAGTTTTAATCCAAGAAGACAACATATTTAGTTAGGTCTGCTCCTCGCTAATATCAGACCTTGAGAATATCTGTTTCCTTAAAATACAGCCCGTTGGTGAGCTTTGTCTGTTTTATTTTTTGTTTATAAAGCTAAAGGTAAGTATTATATTTTGTTTTCCTGTTAAATTTAACAAATCAAGTTGACTAACCCCATGAACTTTACTGCCAGACAATAAGATTAGCAATAGTCAATCTCCCTCTATCCACAGAAAAACAGTCTAGTATGAAACAGTACTTAAATTCATTGATTACATTTATTCGCTCTAAACCAAAAGATGCCCTGCTGCTATTGACCTTTGGTATTGCAATAGCCTTTTTACTGCGCTTGTATTGGCAAACCAAAATTGATGATAACTGGGATCAGTTTATCATTGAGCATAACTGCATGATAATCAAAAAAGAAGGCAGTAACAATCATCGTACTAGCTGGACTTGTGATGATGGTGAAACTTATTATCGCTGGCGGCAGCAAGCAAATGTGGACTACCCCACAGCCCGTAGGGCCGCTTTACGCCATGTTTGATATCAATGTCGGATAACGCTATCGCTCATCCAACCTACCATCCGTCTTACGAGTTAACCGGGCGCGGCCCGGAAAGTTGAAAAAACAAAACCGCATTATAACCGCGCTCTGGTTGAGCGCCATGTTAGATTGGATTGTACACATAGGAACCTATCTATTGAAATTGATGACTTTTTCAGTTTCCACTCCGTCACGGCTCATAATGATAGTCAGTACGTCAGTAGCATCGTTTGGAATTATTTTATGGCGGCAGTTCATAAAGTTGGATTCGATGCCAATCAAGGTCTGCCACTGGTCTGGCCTAGAGTGTTGGACTTGCCTGTAACCCGCAGCATCATCTGAGGGAAAATATTTGTGAACAGCGGTGATTCTGTATTTTTTTCCAAAACTCCAGAACGCTGGACTCACATAAATTGACTCCTTGCTTATGCGTTTGGAAATGCCCTGGGTAATTCCTTTGATGGTGTATGCCACAGAGCCAATAATGGCAGCACCAATTATTGGGTGTTTCTCTATCCAATCTATTGCTTGGTTGATTTCGTTAAATGTAATCATCAGATAAATCTAACAAGTTATTGTCTCGGGGCTGCTTATCATATACTTTAACTTCTACATTAAGGAAATAAATACTATGAATACCAGTAACACTAGACGAGTTAACAGAGTTAACATGCATTAATACAAGACAAGTAGATCTGAATAAAATTCAGCATGCCCAAGTTTAGACCAAAATCTAAATTTCCCTAAATTCTTTGAATGCCCGCATATGGCTGATAACAGACCTTGAGAATATCTGTTTCCGTGGCATAACAACAGTTCCTTAACCACCTAAGCGAACTTTTGGTGATTTATAATATAAGCCTGTTTTTGCAAGGTAAATAGCAGTGTGCATTGATATTAATCACATTGGTAAATGCTATCAACCAGATGCTTAAACCACTTTGGCCTGAAAAGCACAACATAAATAGCAATAAGGCTGCCGGTTGGCACAGGGCCTATACCTATAATTGCTAAAATAACAAGTACCAGCGAGGTGATTATTCTTGTTATCATCGATATATCTCATCTACAAGCCGTTTAAACCATAACGGTCTAAAATTGACGGCATAAAGGAAAATAAGACTGATCGTCGGTATTGGCCCAATGTCAGTAATCATTACTAGAATCAAAACCAAAAACGTCAAAATTCTTGTCTTCATCAAATAAACCCCTTCATAATTAACTGACAGGTTTTTAATATTCCTACAAAGAATAAGAAAAATAAGTATTTTAACTTGAAATAGTTTTATCGTTATTAAAATCGATGCCAACGATAAATCAATAACTGACTCCGGGTTAAGAAATAACTCTATTCAGGAATGAAGATTTAATCCCCCCCTCATCCCCGCAGTTTTTTTTAAAGAGGGATCTAGTCTGTAAATATCAAGATTCCTGTTAAAAACATAAAAAATGGCTCAGTTTTTTTTAATGGATTATATCCCTTCTCTCCTGGACGATTAGTATCGTCAGCTGGTCCGGTGTTAATTAGTCAATGCTGATACCCATAGCCACCAGCTTCATTGTGGCAACCTATTGATCTATATCTGAATATATCTTTGTAGTGCGACGCCATGTTGCCATAAATAGGCAATGCTTAGACCTGATTGGCAAAGCTCATGTCCATAACTGTCGCTGGATGACCTACTTTTCAAGGCATGTGCAAGATTTGACCGTTTCTGTAATGATATGCAGGCAAGCACTGATGCGTGCCCCTGCCAATGGACGTTCCCTGGCAAAGCGATCCCGGAGTATTCGCAGCTCCGGCATTTCGGTGGACACTCACTCAATGCACTCGCGTCCCTGCTCGGCTAGTGATAGACTTTTGATGTCAGGTCATTTTTAATCATAGGCTTTGCTCAGTGACTTTTGCGGGAGCTATCAAGATTAGCGGCGGGATCAGTTTCATGTCCACCGGTGAGCGGTACAAAACTAACACCAAGAATAGATTGAGTCTCGATTTCGCCATTTGCCTTTTTTACGACAACCAGCAGTTCCTGATAATCATGCAGAGAACCGAGCGGGATAACCATTCGTGCTCCAGCTTTCAGCTGTTCAATCAGAGGAGGCGGAATATAAGGGGCAGCAGCCGTGACTATAATACCATCATATGGCGCATGTTCTGGCCAACCAAAATAACCGTCGCCTGTGCGCAGGCTTATATTACTGTAGCCTAGTTTGTTGAGTCGATTGAGCGCCGTTGCGGCCAGATTTCCTATAATTTCAACACTATAAACCTTGCGCACCATATGAGACAGGATAGCGCTCTGATAACCGCAACCGGTACCAATTTCAAGGATACTGTCACCAGGTTTTGTATTCAATAAGTCACTCATCAGCGCAACTATATAGGGCTGGGAAATGGTCTGCCCTGAGCCGATGGGCGCAGGTGCATTATAATAAGCACAGTAATGAAACTCGCGAGGCATAAATTCATGCCTCGGTACCTGTTTCATAGCAGCCATAACCCTGGCATCCATTACGTCTTTGCCTATGTATTTACGGGTCAGCTTGAACTCCATTTCAATATCCTCTAACATGCGTTGCAGATCATTCATGCGTCATTCTCAGTAACGATATAGGCACACTAAACGCCAGCATCCACGATTAGTTAACTTAGCCCGATATATTTTCTGTTTAAAGGTCCATCATAGCGCAGAGGTTTTTCAATTGTAAGCCTTACTAATGAGCTTAAGAAAAGAGTCATTACAAGATAAGAAAGCTATATTACTGCAAATAAAAAATGGTGGACGTAATGCAGGCAATGGTATTAAAAAATCTTTGCAAACTTAATGAAAATCAGGCCCCGTTGAACTTCTGAAGATCCCCATTTCAGTTTACGATGAAAACGAAGTGTACTGAAAGTATCCAATCTATTTTCTAAAAAATAGATTAAGAATTATGGATAATACCAGACTGATAATGATCATTGATGTTATCGGGATAAAAACCGTACTATTTGCATTTTTAATGTGAATATCCCCAGGTAACTTGCCAAACCAGTTAATCAACCAGAGAGCATAGAATATTACAATTCCAGTGATTAATATCAAAGCGCCTAATATCATTAAGGTTTTGCCAATATCCATATAATACCCTCCAAATATATTTAAATTAGTCTGCGCAAAACCAGTGGCTGTTTTTCCTCTAGTTGCCATGTTCTGCGTGGGACTTCAGTGGCAGATGCTTTGTTCCGAATTAAGTACTTACTGAAAATTATTTTAACATTTTGTGCTTCGATAAAAAAAGGGTAATGGGTCGAACCTGTAGTTTTTCTGTATAATTGGGGTTTATGACATATTACCAAGAACTTCACTGCCCCTATTGCGATAGTTGTAAAATAACAAAATCAGGAAAAAATGTAACGGGTACACAGCGCTATTTATGCCAAATCCAGACTGCAAAACCCAAACATTTATGCTTGCATATCGTTATAAAGCTTTTGAACCAGGAATAACAGAAAGAATAGTAGAAATGGCTATAAATTCGAGTGGAATTCGAGAGACTGCTCGTGTGCTTAAAATCAATAAAAATACAGTCATCAATACGCTAAAAAAAGAAAGCAGACTCCCAAGTAATCCGAGATTTTCAAGTGTCAACAGCAGATGCAGGACTCACGCTTGTTTGTAAAGAAGCTGAATTAGACGAGCAATGGTCATTTGTAGAGAAAAAGTCAAATCAACGCTGGATTTGGTACGCCGTTGAGCATTCAACGAACACTATTCTTGCTTATGTTTTTGGTAAGCGTAAGGATGTTGTTTTTAAGGAATTAAAAGTATTGCTTGAGCCTTTCAATATCAAGCGTTATTACACAGATGACTGGGGAGCATATGATCGTCATATTGCCTCTAACAAGCACGAAGTTGGTAAGCGTAATACACAAAAAATCGAGCGTAAAAATTTAAATTTAAGAACATGGATTAAACGATTGACACGGAAAACAATTTGCTTTTCAAAGTCTGAAAAAATGCATGATATTGTTATCGGTTTATTGATTAATAAGGTTGAGTTTGGATTGGATATCCATACTTAACCACAGATTCGACCCATTACCAAAAATCTATGCTTAAAAATCACCTCTAGTGAGGTAATCATCATCTGACTGTCATGCCGTTTAATAATGTAATAGATACGTTTAATTGAACGATTGTGTTAGCCATCAATATCAAATAAGCATAAAATTTAAAACTAAAATTTGCTAACGTCCCTATGCCTGCCTTTTGAAATAATAGCGCCATTAAAATGTCTGATGACGTTATTATCATTCAGGCATATAGGCGGTCTAAAGACCGCCATTGATAACATCTATCGACTAATCAACATGCTTAGTCCAGCGACAACGTTCTTTCACTAGTTCTGCCATATTTTTAGTACCAACTCCTTTGGCAATCAACGCAACAACTCGATCATCGCTATCATAGCCAGTATGCGCTGTCAGAGGATTAGCAAAGCTCCCCATACCAAACATATCAATTACGGGGGCGACATTAATATTAATATTCGTTACTTCCGCACATAAGCGTGAATCCAAATGACTTTGCACAAATTGCTGAGGTATTGCATAGCTTAATAAATCATTAGGATCACTAAAAGCCATAATAGCGGTTTTATCAACCAACCTTTGTTCATAATGCTCACTGCCCGGGATACAGTACTTATCTTTTTGATTAATTACTTCTGGCGGCTTTTGCCCCATCTCTAACAAAGGTAGTTGATTTGACATCAAATAAAAAGGAATCTGTTTCTGCTGAAAACCTTTAATAAATTGAGACTCTGTACTCGTAGGGTCACCATTGGCTACTTTAGAAACGCGATTTGCAATACTTTGCATACCATCCATAACAATACGACTGCCTAAACTATGTGAGACAATTGCATATTCATCATCAGGCAGATACTTAATGGCTTGTTTATTAATGACGCAGTTATCATTACTGGTTTCTGGTAAATCACCCCAATTCCTCCCAACCATCCAACAAAAAGCCTTTCTGAATGAAGCCAGCATTTCATCATGACTTTTACCTTGATAAATCATTGGGTCAGGACTAGTATCATTGGAAAACTGTTTTAACATTTGATTCACTTCAGCACGATCATAGGAATATTCGCCTGAGGTATCATATTTAATCTTTTCTTTTTCTGGATTAGTGATCGCTGACCAAGTCAATTCATAAAAAAGCATTTCCTGACTTTGGTCTTCATTCAATAAGCGTCTTACCCTTAATATTCCTAAATTTGTATCTGGAAACTCAGTATCCACTAAATTAATTTCCTTATAACGGCTACTTTTTACCGTTAAATTTAATTCAGCCGCTAATTTTTCCTGAAATTGCGTACTATAGCCTGGTACATGCGTTCCGACACCATGTACCATCAATACTTTCACCGTATCTCCCGGCAGCTCAAGACTATTTTGCATACCCGGAAAACTTTTT
The DNA here is from genome assembly GCA_964459125.1 of uncultured Methylomonas sp. Taxonomy (GTDB): domain Bacteria; phylum Pseudomonadota; class Gammaproteobacteria; order Methylococcales; family Methylomonadaceae; genus Methyloprofundus. Next base: position 7,322 of record CAYWLM010000018.1, read on the forward strand.
CCATTAATTTTACAGGCCCGCACATCCTCTTGCTCTTGCTTCTTTAAAACAGCTGTAGCAATCCCCTCTCCAAAACTTGCGCAGCCTGAAATAGTCAGGCTTATTGAAAATAAGATTATTTTTTTCATTATTTAGGTCCCATGTTGGAAGCGCTGCGCATTGGCAGGTAATTTATTAAAAATTATGTGTTTAGGCAGGCAGTATTTTTCCGGATAATATACACCGCCTAAATATAAGCCATGTGGAGGTGCAGTGACCCCTCCAATCTGTCTATTTTTAAATGTCAGTAATTCTTGCATCCATTGTATAGGCTTATCACCTGAGCCTATGGACATTAAAACACCGGCAATATTACGTACCATATGATGTAAAAATGCATTGGCGGATATATCCATAATCACTTGCTCATCCTGCCGGTAAACGTCAACAAAATACATCTGGCGCATGGGACTCACTGATTGGCATTTAAGGGCTCTAAATGAAGTGAAATCATGAGTTCCTACCAGAGCTTGAGCCGCTTGATGCATTCGCTCTGCATCCAGGTGATGGTGATACCAGGTCACGCGATCACGTTGCAAAGCTGATCTAGTCGATCGATTAAGAATAATATATCGATAAAATCTTGCTATAGCACTGTAACGTGCATGAAAATCGTCCACTGCGTTTTGCACCCAGATCACACGTACATCATCTGGTAAATTAGCATTAATACCCAATAACCAGGAATGGTGACTGCGTTTTGCATGGGTATCAAAATGCACGACTTGCTCTAAAGCATGTACGCCTGTATCGGTACGGCCCGTACAAATTATTGTTACTGCATGGTCGGCTACTTTTGATGTCGCTTGCTGCACAGCATCCTGCACTGTTCGCAAACCGCCTGCCTGCCATTGCCAGCCAAAAAAAGCACTGCCGTCATACTCCACCCCTAAAACAATACGTTGCATTTTTCTCTAATATTATTTTGCTGCGGGCAGACTTGGTAGATTTTTGTGTTCAACCAGCACATGTACATAGTGGTTAGCTTCCGCTATGGATCTTTCCATAGCTTGTATTAATTGAGAAATATCAAAACAAATTTCTGAAAATTCCTGTTGCAAGGCGGCAATAGCATTAGCGTTAAGATTGTGCTTTAAAAACAATACCTGATCCCTGAAAGCACCTAATACAGGCTGGATTTTTTGTTCTGCTTTCAACATTGCTTTGATTAATCGTGAGTAATGTTGTTTAGATAATTTTAATTGCTGCCTACTCTGTCCACGTAATGATCGATTAGTATATAAATTTAATTCCGCTTCCCATTCTTTGAATAATGCATCGCTGACTTCTTCGATAGCTTGAATTTTGTTGTTTACAATTTCCGAGCGCATATTACAAAAATCAAATTGTTGTTTTAATAATTTATATTTATCTTCCAGACTACCCGACTTAACATTAACCACTGATTTAAAACGCTCTAAGGCATCTAAAAATTGTACTTTTGTTTCTTGCAGACTTTCACTGGCATCTTCTACACGTATTACGACAAGATCACGTTTATGCTGACCAAAAGATTCCTTGGTACGGTAATAAACATGCTGAAAATTATAAGCCACAAAACGCGAGAGTAATTTAACAGATCGCTCCGTTAAGCCTCTAATTGAAAGTAATGAATGGGAATGAGTATATTTAGACATGCTTTTTTAAGCTAGCGGAAAAATTAGATATTTGGTGATACGAAATACAATCGATAGTTAGAGTATGTTTATGCACAAAGTCGACAAAAGCCTTATCGATTATACCTAAATTAGATAAATGTTGTATCGTGCTATCAGCTGAAAAGTCAGCAGATTTGACCAATATTAAATGATCTATAGCTAACTGTACTGCTAGCCAGGCAGCAAGGGTATCAGACGTAATATCCCAGTTTGCAGGAATACCTGCGGCATCTAATTCACTACTCAAAGGTGACCAGATTACTACATTCTGCTGCTGCATACTAGATTGAATCATTTCGACATTGTTTACAATAACTAAACCAGCACATAAGCCCTGAAATAATAAAGCCATTTGCTGCATCGCCAGGATTGCCATGTAATGTGCAGTCCGGTCTTCATACTGCCATTGTTGTTGTGTTATGCGCACTTGATCCGCAAATATACCACCACCTGGAACAATAACCACCTGCCCTTTACCATATTGTTTCGCTAGCTGCAAAAATTGAGTAAGTGCTGCATGCGACAATAAACTGCCGCCTAATTTTACCACGATCACGAGACTTGCATTTGTTGCAGAAGATGTAATAAGACAGCTGCTTTATCAAAACTTTCCTGATATTCTGCTTCTGCTTCCGAGTCATTGACGATGCCGCCGCCCGCCCAAAAACGTATAGTATTTTCAGAATGCACTAAAGTACGGATCGTGATATTGCTATCCATATTGCCATCAAATCCGACATAGGCAATAGAGCCACAATAAATACCGCGCCGATGCGGCTCTAACTCTTCAATAATTTCCATAGCACGAATTTTCGGTGCTCCAGTGATAGATCCCCCCGGAAAGCAGCTGCGTAATAAATCCAGTGCATGGCTATTTGCGGCTAATTGACCAGAAATAGTACTGACTAAGTGATGCACTGTGGCATAACTTTCTACAGCAAATAATTTAGGTACTTTAACTGAACCAGGCACGCAGTTTTTGCTAATATCGTTGCGTAATAAATCAACAATCATGACATTCTCGGCCCGGTCTTTAGGACTGATTTGCAAGTCTTCAATTTGTTGCTGATTAGCTAGATCATTTTCTTTTCTGGGGCGGGTGCCTTTAATAGGCTTTGTTTCTACCTTGCCAGCGGAAACTTTTAAAAACCGTTCCGGTGAAGAACTCAATAGCTGCACACCGGGGACATTTAAATAACCACTAAAGGGAGCCGAGTTAATTTGACGTAATTGGCAATAAGCATCCCAGGGGTCACCCTGACATGGAGCAACAAAGCGTTGTGCCAAATTTACCTGATAACAATCACCTTCTTTTAAATAATTTTTAATTTTAGCAAATGCCTGCTTATAACTTTCCTTAGTCATATTCGATTGAATCTCGCCAGTGACCTGAAATTTTACTTGAACCCGCTCTTCAGGGTAGTGGCTAAATTGCTTTATTAAGGTTTGCCAGTATTCTGTACTATCAGCGCTTCCGACTAAATAACTACGTTTTTTCTGGTGATCAACCACTATCGCCCATTGGTAAATTCCAACAGCCATATCTGGCGTATGTTCTGCATCTTGTGCAATTTCGGGTAATGTTTCTAAATTCCGAGCTAAATCATAGGCAAAGTAGCCAATTGCCCCACCATTAAAAGGGACTTCCGGAAAGGTTTGCTGCACAGGTAATTGTTGCTTAACCAGGATAAAAGGATCTAGTCTCGATATACTGCTCTTTCCGGCCCTTGTTATCAGGGTTTGCTTGCCATGTGTAAGCAAGGTGCAGATAGGCTGGCTTGCGAAAACATCATACCGCCCCTGGCGTTTTACTGCTGAGCCACTATCTAAAAAAACAGCCCATTCTTGATCAGCAACACTTGAAAATAATCGTGTACTATCTGATAAATAAGGTAATTCATGAAGCTGGGAATTTCGACAGGGCGTAGACATTAATTGAATTAAACAAATTTCATAGGAGTGAGTGAGCGGTTAAACCAGAGTTTGATCGTTACATCATAAGTTACAGAGCATTACATATAGCTAATATCTTGATCAATACTGCCAATCTTAACAAATATTGCTTTTACAAGCACCCTCTATAGCTAAATAAGCTACCGCAACTGCAGGAGCGCAATCTGCAATCTGCATTGCTGTTTTTTGTGCCGGGGCAGTAAATAATGTATTAAAATCCCGGTATTCAATACCTAGTCTATGCGCAATTTCCTGGACTAAAAAACGCCCTACTCCGGCTCCAATAATCTGCTGGTTAATGGTATATTCACTACGTAGTAATTGTTTCTCACAGGCTAACTGTATTCTGCAAAGCTGTTGCTCTCGAATAGTATACGCCAGTTGTCGCCATTGTGCTGGTGGAAAATCTTCTACATCACAGCCAATCATGCGTGCTAAACGCCGAGTACTAGCCTGTTTTGTTTTAGCATGACCATCAGCAGTATCACTTTGATCATGTCTCTCATTAAGTTCATTTGTCAGCCTGTATACATCAGCCATCGTTGCAAAATATTCACTCATCACTCCTACATCTTTGCCCGCAAAATGAACTGATTGGGTAACTGCCATTACTGCCGTTCTTACAATACCTGTATAGACTAACTCGCCAGAACCCAGGCGTTGAAAATCGGTATAGCCTGAAACATCAAGCTGATTATTCTGGAATAACAATATATCTGTCGTGGTACTCCCAATATCGACCAATAGACCCTGCTCTTGTTGAAAGGCAACATAGGTAGCACTTGCTAGCCAGTTTGCAGAAGCTATCTTATCAATATATTCTGCTGCGATTTGTGGTGCAGAAATAAAACCCAGCTGTCCTGCATAAACTAGCAGTGTTTGTTGTTCCAATATACGCTGAGTAAGGTCGATAATTTTAACGACACCCTCTGCTCTATCGGAAAATATATCGACTAATTCTCCGGACATAGTGATTGCATGCAGGGTTAGTTGAGACGGTAATTTAGCAAGAATATTTGCCAGTGCATATTCTAATTTATCCAGGCCCAGCCACAACGGGCATGGCTCTTGATAAATGGCTATTACCTCTCCCTCAGCACTGAGCCAAGCTGCCTTCAGGTGGGCACCGCCTATATCCCAGCCGACAATATTTTTTTGTGCTGTATCAGCCTGCATTCGCATTTCCTTGCTCAATACTCACTAGCACTTGCTGGTTTCTAATTTTATCCAGTAGCGGTGGTTTGTCAGACAAATTCAAAACCAGTTCCGCAACATTAATCCCCAAAGCTTGTTTAATGCCCGCATAAGACGTAGTTAAGCGTGGGTTTATTTCTAAAATCAAGTTTTCGCCTGTTTTCGTTTCTATAAAATCAATACCCACATAGCCAAACAATTGCGGGATTACTGTAGCTATCTGCTGACAAAGTGATTGATAATGTTGATGATTTTTGTTGTTAATATTCACTGTACAGGCAGATAATACAAATTGCTGTTGTTCATTGTGGGTATGCTGCTCATTACAACAGATAAAAAAGGCTATTCCCTGATAAAACAGGCAAGATAAACTAAGCGATTTACCAGATATATAAGGCTGAATAATATAAGACTTTTCAGTTTTCAATCTAGGCAGTACGCTTTGCCAGTCATGGGAGGACTCTATTTTATAGACTTGATCACACCCCACCGAATTGTTTGATTTAATTACCCAGCTTCCTTGCCGTTGGCCTTGTGAATAATCATACGAACAGCTTGACACGCAAGCTAAACCAGCATTTTGTAATAACTTTGTAGTAGTTAATTTATTCTGGCATATTTCTACGGCTTGCTGCGCAGAAGTATATAAAGACTTTCTTTGCGCGGCGAAAAACTGGCACCATTGTGCAAGAATACCATCTGTTTCAGGCGCAATGATCCAGACGGCATCATAATCAGATTGTCTTATTAATAGTAAGGATTGTAAGTCCTCTCCCTGACAAATCACTAAATATTCTACACCTGCCGTTTGATTTTCAATGCTTATCTCAAGACGCTCATCCTGTAAAACCAATAAATGCAAATCTGCTATTATACGTAAATCATCAACTAGAGCATTGCGCATTAAATACCCTTCCTGCAATAATGATAACGGTAAGGTTTGGTTGATAAAGCCTCCACCCGTAATAAATTCAAAAACTAATAAACGCATAATGCAAATTATTCCTGTCATTGATATAAAAGCAGGCCAGGTGGTACTCGCCAGACAAGGCCAAAGGCAGAACTATCGGCCACTCTCGACTCCACTTTGCCGCTCAAGTCAAATAGATGACGTGCTTGATGCTTATCTAAGCGTCTCTTCATTTACCAACATCTACATTGCTGACCTTGATGCTTTAATGAATACAGGCAACAATCACGGCTTAATTAATTCACTATTTAGCCGTTACCCTTATTTGAACTTTATTATTGATAGCGGCTCGGTTAAGCCACTATATAGCCCTCTAAAGACCAAGCAATTTACGCCTGTTATTGCTACGGAATCAATAGTAGAGCGGGATTTGGCAGATTTAAAACAAGGATCAGATAACTTTATCCTATCCCTTGATTTTTCAACACAGGATAAGCAAATGGGAGAAGCCCGATTATATAAATCACCGAGTCTATGGCCTAAACGAGTAATTCTTATGACCCTGAGTCTGGTAGGAAAAAATAGCGGTCCAGACCTGCACAAACTAGCTCACTATTATCATAATTACCCAGACCATGATTTTATTGCTGCCGGGGGAGTTCGTCATTTAAAAGATTTATTGCAACTCAAAAACACGGGTATTGAAATAGCCCTGGTTGCCAGTGCATTACATAATCAAAATTTAACAAGCCATGATATCCAGCAACTTAATTAATCTCTATAAATCGAGCCGTGCTAAGTATTTCTTTATCTTTGTAACTGAAGCATCCGCTGCTCAACTCTCAGTAAATCTTCTTCAGTATCAACTCCAGCCTCGGGTGCTGTATTGACTTTTGCAACAAATATTTTTTCCCCTTCCCAGAGAATTCTTAATTGCTCTAGCATCTCTATTTTTTCTAATGCTGAGGTTTCCCACTGCACATAACGTTGTAAAAAGTTAACTCGATAAGCATACATACCGATATGCCTTAAATAAGCATTTTTCCTTATTATTACATTATCTAATTGCTGGAATTGTTCTCGATCCCAGGGAATAGCTGCTCGGCTAAAATAAAGCGCGTATTGATATTTATCTACGACGACCTTAACCACATTGGGATTAAATATTTCTTCGGCTAATAATACTTCAGCAGCTAACGTTGCTACATCGGCAGTGTTTTGCTGGGCTAGAGAATTAGCCGCCAAAGCAATATATTCAGCAGGAATAAGAGGTTCATCACCCTGTAAATTGACAATAATATCCTCTTTATTCCATTGATAAATAGCAGCAACTTCAGCTAATCTTTCTGTGCCACTATCATGCCTGTCACTAGTCATTAAAGCATCAAAACCATAATTTTTTACTGCGTCGAATATTCTTGCATCATCAGTTGCAACAACTATCTGTATAGCTCCTGCATCTTTAGCCCGGTCACAGACATGAAGAACCATCGCTTTTCCAGCGATATTTATTAAGGGCTTTCCTGGTAATCTGGAAGATCCATATCTGGCAGGAATAACAACCTTAAACTCGCAATTCATTATAATTGTTGAACTTCTTCACTACTTAAGGTTCTTGCTTCGTCTTCAAGCATAACCGGAATATCATCTCTTACCGGAAAAGCAAGGCGGTCTGCTTTACAAATAAGTTCCTGTGCGCTTTTGTCGTAAATTAACGGGCTTTTACAAATCGGACAGGCCAGTATTTCTAATAATTTATTATCCATTACATTCTCATAGTGTTTTATTGATGCGCTTATTTTACTCTATCTTAGTTAATTTCCATGAAACTATTCACAAATATTTTATTTTTATTAGCACTCTTACTCATTGAGTGCTAAAATCAATCTATGTTTAATTATTGGAGTCCTTAATGCCTAATTCATTAGCCTTACCTATTACCTTAACAGCTAAGAACTTTGATTCTTATCTAAATGTGGTTGGTCAAACTAATAAATTAAATGCTGAAGAAGAGCGAGCGCTTGCCATCCTCTATAGAGACAATGAGGATCTTGAAGCTGCGAAGCAACTTGTTATGGCAAATTTACGCTTTGTTGCCCATGTAGCACGTGGATACAATGGCTACGGTTTACCTATGAACGATATCGTTCAAGAAGGTAATATTGGTCTAATGAAAGCAGTAAAGCGCTTTGACCCTGAATTAGGCGTACGACTGGTTTCTTTTGCTGTGCACTGGATTCGAGCTGAAATACATGAATACGTTATTAAAAACTGGCGTATAGTCAAAGTTGCTACTACCAAGTCGCAACGGAAGATTTTTTTTAACTTAAGAAAATCCAAGAAACAACTCGGTTGGCTCTCTAAAGATGAAGCTGAAGCTATAGCTGCAAATCTCGATGTAGACATTAAAACCGTTTACGAAATGGAAACGCGCCTGGATGGTAAAGATATGGCGTTTGATCTGCCTGAATCGAGTAGCAGCGAAGAGTCTTATAGTTCACCTGTTTCTTATTTGCAACAGCACAATGCGGATCCAGCAATACTACTGGAAAACGCTGACTGGCAAGGACATAAAGAAACACTTTTAAGCAATGCCTTACAGGGTCTGGATGAACGTAGCCAGGACATCGTAGCCAGTCGCTGGCTAACAGAAAAAAAGTTGACCTTACACGAACTGGCAGAACGTTATAACGTGTCAGCTGAACGTATTAGGCAATTGGAAAAAAATGCTATGAAAAAATTAAAAGGGGCTGTCAGTATTGCTGCTTAATTTTTATTCTTATTAAAAAAAATAAAAGCCCCTTGTTGACATATCAATAAGGGGCTTTTTTTATGCCAGATTTATTCTAAGTTAATCTATCTATAATGGTCTGTGCTTCAAGTTTTTGCACGTCATTACCCTGTGCCAGTACTTCTTGAGCAATCGATTTTGCTGCCGCTTCATCCCCCATATCAATATAAGCTTTAGCCAAATCTATTTTTGTCTCAAATTCATCCATATCTGTTAAATCTGAAACTTCTGAAACATTTTTAACTGAACCAATTGTTTCAATACCTGGTGCAGCTGAAACCTCATCAAAATCAAAGTCAAAATCAAAGTCATTATTTTCAGCTAGTCTTACTGAAGCGGGTGTCTCTGGTTCATTTTTCGGCTCACTCATATCACTGCTATTAAAATCAATGGTTTCTAAGTCGTGAACTAGATTTGGTTCTTTATTATCCGCAGTTTCTATAGATTCAAACTGGCTTAAATCAAAATCAATACTTTCAATATCGTGCTCTATTTCTTTGGTATCTACCTGATCTAAATTCACCTGATTATTGGTATCAGCACTATCTTCTAAAGATATAAAACCTAAGTCAAAATTAGCATCAGTTGATTTACTATCTTTACTATCTTTACTATCTTTACTATCCAGCATAGACATAGACTCAGTAACTGACCCAACATCATTAGTAATATTATTTGATGCATTTAAGTGCTCATCAGCAGGCGCATCAGTCACTTTAAATTTTGCCTCGCCCTGACTGGTTGAAAATAAAACAGAATCTGGAATAAGTTCATTACCCATTCCTGAAACTTTAGACCAAAAAGTAAAATCCGTTTGTTTTCCTAAGACAACTAACTCATTTGCATAATTCTCAAAGCCACCTCCATTTTCACTTGCGTAAAAGATTTCCAGTAGTTTTAATTTATATTCATCATTCTCAGGATGATCTGCAATAGCGTGACGCATCAATGCTTCAGCTTGTTGATATCGACCATAGGCAAGGTATACATCGGTTTCTGAACTAGGGTCAACTTCTGCATGATCGGATTCAAATACATCAAAATCACCGGTTGTAAATTCACTTAAAAAAGAGCTTTCACCTATTGCGTCAACATCATAAGAGGTTTTTTTGTCTAACTCAGTAGGCGTTATTTTTTGCTGTGTCCCTGTAGCTGACGTTTCACTTGCAGAAGAAAAAATACTATTTTTATTAATTTCTTCCTCTGTCTTACGTTTACGCCCAAGTAACCAGCTAAACCCCAAAAGAACCAGAAGACCAGTACCTAAGTAAAAATAATTAAGTCCGGAATCTTTATCAACCTGCTCTTTATCGACAGAAGTCTGTTGCATTTCATTAGTAGATGGAACTATTTTCGCAGTAATGTCCCGGCTATTGCTATCTTGTCCAGTCTGTACAATAGGCTCTATCGATATACTTGGTTTATCAATTGCTGTCTCTGGATTTTCCTGTTCATCCAGTTCATCTGTATTACCCGAAATGTCCTGATTTAAACTCGTATCAGAGCTTACCTCTAGTGCAAGCTGTGCATTTTGCATCGCTGCCAGTTGCTGATCTTTAATAGCCATCATTTCTTGCATGATGGCAAATTGTTTTTCCAGATTAGCCAGCCTTTCCTGCAGTTGCACATTTTCAGTAGCTAAATTTTCCGTCTCAGTGGCATTTGCTGTTAGAGCCGCTGACTGGCTAATAGCTTCTTCGCTAGGTGATACCAGTGTTAACTTGGTGCTGGTATCTCCCGCTTCTTGTATCTGAGGTTCAGGCTCAGATACCATGACAGGCTCTGGTTCACTAGCTTCCCAGGCGGCCATCTGTCTATAAAACTGGCTACTAGCCTGTGCTTTAGATAACTTAAGAATCTCAGCTTTTTCAGGAATTTTTAATGTTTTTTCCGCCATTAAAGCATTTACATTATTCTTATAGAATGCTGCCGGGTTTGCTTTATACAAAGCCATCATCATTTGCTGTACAGAAACATCAGCATACTGATTAACTTTTTCAGCTACTTTCCACAAAGAATCGTTTCTGTTAGTGGGCCCATACTCATCCTTTACTGCTAAGCTACTAAAATCATATTGGCTGACGGCGGGCTCAGGATCAGGCTCAGGATCAGCATAATTAATGCTTTTGGGGGGGGGAACTGCTGACACAGCCGGGTTATCAGTTATGCCTTGGTCATAAACAACAGGGGGATCGATTAAAACCGTATACTCTTTATATATATCACCACTAGGCCAACTGACTTCTACTAAAAAATCCAGTATAGGTTCTTGCAAAATCTGATCAGAAGTCACTTGAATAACAGTTTTACCATTAGCTTTTACAATAGGCTTGAATTTGACCTTGGATATAAAAAAACTCCAGGCTATACCTAATTTTTCAAATTCATCTGGCGTAGCCAGGATAACCTGAATATCATCAATATGTTCACCAGTACTTAAAGATAAGGCTATTTCAGCATTTAGCTTTTGATTTAAACCTGAATGTAGTTTGATTTCACCAACACCTAAAGAATGCGCTGCCATTGGAGCCATTAAAGACACAATTACTATGGTTTTAGTCAGTTTACGCAAGGCATTCTCCTACTCACAATTTTTCCACTATAGATTTCCCATATTAAGTCAGATATATGATTAATACTAGACTAGATGTAATTTTTTACTAGCTCTTCCGCAATTTGCACACTATTCAATGCTGCTCCTTTGCGCACATTATCCGCAACAACCCACAAGTCTATACCTTTTTCGTGAGAAATATCTTCTCTGATACGCCCGACAAACACATCATCATTACCTGAAGACTCAGTAACAGCAGTCGGATAACCACCGTCAACCCGTTCATCCATTACTGTAATTCCAGGTGATGCAGCTAAAATTTCACGTACTTTTTCGACACTGATTTTGTCACGTGTTTCTATATGAATTGCTTCAGAATGACCATAAAAAACAGGAACACGTACAGCAGTCGGATTCACCAGAATACGATCATCACCCAAAATTTTCTTAGTCTCCCATACCATTTTCATCTCTTCTTTGGTATAGCCATTTTCCATAAACACATCAATCTGTGGTAGTACATTAAATGCAATTTGCTTAGGGTAAACTTTAGTCTGTACCGGTTTACCATTTAACAATTGTGCCGTCTGACTAACAACTTCTTCAATTGCTTCTTTACCTGAACCAGAAACCGCCTGATAAGTACAAACATTAATGCGCTCTATACCCACGGCATCATATATAGGTTTTAACGCAACCAGCATCTGGATGGTTGAACAGTTTGGATTTGCAATAATACCTCGCGCCTTATAATCTGCAATTCTTTCAGGGTTAACTTCAGGAACTATTAAAGGTATATCTTTGTCATAACGAAACTGTGAAGTATTATCAATCACCACACAACCTGCAGCAGCAGCCTTAGGTGCGTATTCTTCTGACAGCGAAGCACCCGCTGAAAATAAACCTATATCCGCTTTGGAAAAATCAAATTCAGCTAAATCCTGGACGCTAAGAGATCCTCCGTTGAAAGAGATACGCTTACCTACTGAACGTTCACTGGCCAGGGCATAAACATTATCCACAGGAAATTTTCTTTCTTCCAGAATAGAAATCATCGCCTCACCTACCGCACCTGTAGCACCTACGATAGCAATATTATATTTTTTTGTCATTGTTGTCTCACTGTTAACGCTTTAATCACTGCATCACCCATTTCTGAAGTACTCACTTTTTGCATGCCCTCTGAATAAATATCTGCAGTACGTACATTTGTATTCAGGGCATCGTTCACTGCTTGTTCAATGCTACCTGCCGCAACACCAAGATTAAAGGTATAACGTAGCATCATTGCTGCTGATAAAATAGTTGCTAAGGGATTAGCAATTCCTTGCCCGGCAATATCTGGAGCAGAACCATGAATAGGTTCATACATTCCTTTGCCGTTAATATCCAGCGAAGCGGATGGTAACATACCAATTGACCCCGTCAGCATGGATGCTGTATCAGATAAAATATCACCAAACATATTGGTAGTAACCATCACATCAAACTGCTTAGGCGCGCGTACTAGTTGCATAGAGGCGTTATCGACATACATATGAGTCAGTTCTACATCAAGGTACTCTTTGCCAACTTCAGTCATGACTTCACGCCATAATTCGGTACATTCCAGAACATTCGCTTTATCAACAGAACACAGGCGTCGATCTCTTTTTTGAGCAATTTTAAATGCTGAATGCGCAATACGTCGAATTTCAGATTCACTATAAACAAGCGTGTTATAACCTTGCCTTTCACCATTATCCAGAATTCTGACACCTCGCGGGTGACCAAAATAAAGCCCGCCTGTTAATTCGCGAACTATCATTATATCCAGACCAGAGGCAATCTCAGGTTTAAGTGTCGAAGCATCCGCTAATTGAGGATAAAGAATCGCAGGACGTAAATTAGAAAATAATTGTAGTTCAGAACGTAACCCTAATAATCCTTTTTCCGGGCGCAAGGAAATATCTAGTGATTCCCATTTATAACCACCTACCGCCCCCAACAGGATAGCATCTGCCTTTTTTACCAATTCAACTGTTGCAACTGGTAATGGTGTTGCTGTCGCATCATATGCCGCCCCGCCAATCAAACCACGTTCAAATTCCAGGCCCAGATCCATATCTGAATTAAGGTATTCCAATACCTTAATGGCTTCAGCAACAATTTCAGGACCTATACCATCACCTGGTAATATTGCAATTTTGTGTATCATTTACATGTAAACCTTTTTCTTATTAAATTTAAACAAATAACCACGGAGCGCGTTTCACACGTTCTTCTTCGTAAGCTATTATTTTATCCGCCTGCAACAAGGTTAAAGCGATATCATCCAGACCATTAAATAAACGATATTTTCTGCTTGCGTCAACATCAAAAAAAATCTCTTGGCCAGTCGGTGTTGTAATCGTTTGCGCATCTAAATCAATATCTAATTGATAGCCGGGGTGCACTTGCCGAAATAACTGATCCACTTGCTCTGTAGTTAATACAATTGGCAAGATACCGTTTTTAAAGCAGTTATTATAAAAAATATCGGCATAACTCGGCGCAATAATCGCACGAAAACCGTAGTCTTCCAGAGCCCATGGCGCATGCTCGCGTGAAGATCCACAACCGAAATTCTCACGTGTTAATAATATCTCTGCACCTTGATAATCTACATTATTCAAGATAAAGTCCTGTTTTAATGGTCGCTGACTACAATCCATTTCTGGCTCACCAATATCTTGATAACGCCACTCATCAAATAAATACGGACCGAAACCAGCACGACGAATTGATTTTAAAAATTGTTTTGGAATAATCGCGTCGGTATCAATATTTGCTCTATCCAGAGGTATAACTGTTGCAGTTAATTTTTTAAATACTTGCATAATTCTTTATCCTTACGCCCAGTCTCTTACATCAACAAAATGTCCGGCAATACCTGCTGCGGCTGCCATTGCGGGACTTACTAGATGGGTTCGCCCCCCATAACCTTGTCGACCTTCAAAATTACGGTTCGAAGTAGAAGCACATCGCTCCCCTGCTGCTAATTTATCCGCATTCATTGCCAGACACATGGAACACCCTGGTTCACGCCACTCAAAACCAGCTGCAATAAAAATTTTATCCAGACCTTCTTGTTCAGCTTGTTGCTTGATCAGACCTGAGCCGGGTACAACTAATGCTAATTTAACATTATCGGCGCGTTGCTTACCTTCAACCACGCTCGCCGCGGCCCGTAAATCTTCAATTCTTGAATTAGTACAAGAACCAATAAAGACCTTATCAATTGCTATATCAGTAATGGCCTGCCCCGCTTCTAAGCCCATATATTGCAGTGCATTTTGTATACTTTGCTGCTTTACCAAGTCAAATTCATCGACAGGGTTGGGAACCTTTGCATCGATTGCAACAACCATTTCAGGCGAAGTACCCCAGGTTACTTGCGGCTTAATCGAACTGGCCTCTATTTCCACGACTTTATCAAACTTAGCACCTAGATCTGAATGCAAATCTTGCCATAATCTTGCCGCCATAAACCAATGCTCACCTTTTGGTGCATAGAATCTATCACGATAATAATCTATAGTTATATCATCTACAGCAATCAAACCTGCTCGTGCCCCAGCTTCTATGGCCATATTACATACCGTCATGCGTCCTTCCATCGATAGCTCAGTAATCGCTGTTCCAGCAAACTCGATAGCATAACCTGTACCTCCGGCCGTGCCAATTTCACCAATAATCGCCAATACTATATCTTTGGCTGTTATGCCTGCGCCAACATAACCATTGACCTTAATTAAAAAATTTTTGGATTTTTTTTGAGTCAAACACTGTGTTGCTAAAACATGTTCAACTTCTGAAGTTCCTATACCAAAGGCAAGTGCACCTGAAGCACCATGTGTCGAGGTATGAGAATCTCCACAAACAATCGTCATACCCGGTAAGGTAGCACCTTGCTCAGGACCTACAACATGCACAATTCCCTGACGTATATCTGACATATCAAATTCGGTAATACCAAATTCAGCACAATTTTTTTCCAGCGTCTCGACTTGCAAGCGAGAAACAGGATCAGCAATACCCACACTTCTATCTGTTGTGGGTACATTATGATCTGCAACAGCTAAATTGCGTGCCGTACGCCAGGGTATTCTATTTGCAATCCGCAATCCCTCAAAAGCCTGTGGTGACGTCACTTCATGAATCAATTGCCTATCTATATAGATAAGCGAGGAACCATCCTCTTCCGTAGAAACAACATGATCATCCCAAAGTTTGTCATATAAAGTTTTTGCTGACATATAATCCGTACCGTTATTATTTAGAAAGTTCGGCGACTTGCTTTTCTAATCTCTTCAAGCGCGTCCATACTTCACTTAAACGTTGAAAAATAGCTATATTTTTTGTATATTTCTTAAAAGGTTGCGCGGGACCATAGGCATAAATGCCTGATTCTTTGATGCTGCTATGCACACCTGCTCTATGTAGCAACATGGTGTCATCAGGAATATGCACATGATCCAGAACCCCCGTCTGTCCCGATGCAATCACGCGTTTCCCAAAGTGACTCGAACCCGCTATCCCAGTCTGAGCAACCAGAATACAGTCATCTTCAATAATCACGTTATGGGCTAAATGGCATTGTGCATCTATAATACAGCCATCATGTACTTTTGTTTCAGTATAAGTTGCTCGATCTATGGTCGTAACCGAACCAATTACAACCTTATTCCCAATAACAACTCGACCCGTTTGTGGAATGCGATGATGATGGAATTGCTCATCTTGGGCAAACCCCTGGCCATCGCTACCAATAATACAGCCTGCTTTTAAAATACAGTCTTCTCCAATATGGCAAGCATATGACACTACGCAGTTCGAGTAGATAACCGTTCGAGCACCAATTACAGCATCAAATTCAATCACTGCATTGGCCATAATAACAATAGCAGAACCCAACTGTACATCTCTACCTATTACTACACCTGGGCCGATAACAGCATCATCAGGCACTAACACTGACTCATGTATTACCGCTGTAGCATGGATACGTCCCCACTCTGAGTTGTACACATCGCGATCAACATATTTTTGGCGTATATATGCCATTGCCATACGCACATTTGGAGCCAATAGAATAGCGGTATTATCAAGTTGTATCTTTTCGGCTATTGCCTGTGTCGTTACAATTGCAGCTATACCTGCAGTCAAAACCGATGGTAGATATTTTTCATGTTCAACAAAAACCAGGTCTCCCTGTCCAGCCGCTTCAGCAGGGACAATAGCCGATACTCGAGTATCAGCTCCTAAATGATCAGTAATTAAGCCCTGTTGCTTAAAATCTTGAAAAATTTTTGAACTTAAAATATCCACTACAACTAACTCCCTGACCTTATGCTAATGCGCTATAAACCTTAGCGGTAATATCTGCTACAGCACCTACGCCTGTAATCGTGGCAAACTGTACTTTTCCCTGATCAGCCATATTAAGATAAAAACCGACCAGAGGCTGTGTTTGCTGATGATATATATTTAAACGTTTTTTTACTGTTGCTTCCTTATCATCATCCCGCTGAATTAAAGGTTCCCCGGTTACATCATCCTTATCTACTACTTTAGGAGGATTAAACTCGATATGGTAAGTACGCCCCGACTCCAGATGTACGCGTCGACCGCTCATACGTTTAATAATCTCATCATCGGCAACTGCAATTTCTAAAACATGATCTATCTGTACATCCATTGCTAACAAACCTTCTGCCTGAGCAATAGTACGCGGAAAGCCATCTAATAAAAATCCATTAGCACAATCTGCCTGGATAATCCGATCCTTAATCAATCCCAAAATAATTTCATCTGATACTAAACCTCCCTCATCCATAATTTTTTTTGCTGCTTTACCTAGTTCTGTACCTTCTCGGACAGCAGTGCGCAACATATCACCGGTTGATATTTGCGGAATAGCATATTTCTCAGCTATAAATTGTGCCTGAGTACCTTTACCAGAACCAGGACTACCTAACAGAATAACGCGCATATTTGACTCCAATAGCTGCCGCTAAAAACATTTAACTAAAAACCGACTGTTTACTTGCGTTTTTCAGTTCATTTCAAATTAACATAACCGCCTATTTTATAACATTCGATAATATAACTCTTGTAAAATTACGTATAACTGCCTATTCTGTGCGACTAAATAATAATTATGAGGAGAGATAAACACATGCGTGTTGAAGATTTAATGACCCAAAAAGTATTTACGGTAGAGCCGCAAGACATGATAGACCGCGTCTTTTTCCTGATACATTACGAGAAAGTACGCCACTTACCGGTAGTAGAAAAAGGCAAAGTGGTAGGCATCGTTTCAGATAGAGACCTGTATAAAGCGCTGGGGCCAAAAAGCAATTCCAGCTCAATTGCAGCCGAAGGCACAACTGAATTACACGTGCTACCAAAAAAAGTGACTCACATAATGCACCGTGGCGTCATTACCGTTCAACCTGACACATACGCGTCTAAAGCTGCGGCCTTGATGGCAGAAAACAGAATTGGTGCATTACCTGTAGTCGATAATAAAAATAAGCTAGTAGGAATACTATCAGCGACTGACATACTTAGAGTTTTCTCAAAAATTGAACATGCCAGTGAAAAACGCGCTGAACAAATCGCGGCTAAGGCTCATTAATGTCTAAAAGTAAAAAGCCTCGATAGAGGCTTTTTACAACAAGCACCAAACTAGCTTGCTATTAAATTTTAGGGCGCATATGAGGAAATAATAAGACATCACGAATAGAGGGCGCATCGGTAAACAGCATAACCAAACGGTCTATTCCAATTCCTTCACCCGCAGTTGGTGGCATACCATGCTCTAAAGCGGTAATATAATCGGCATCAAAGTGCATCGCTTCATCATCTCCAGCTTCTTTTTCCTGCACCTGCTGCATAAAGCGCTCCGCCTGATCTTCGGAATCATTTAACTCAGTAAAACCATTGGCAATTTCTCGCCCACCTACAAAAAACTCAAACCGGTCGGTAACATGAGGATCATCATCATTTCGTCTTGCCAGAGGAGAAACTTCAACGGGATAAGCAGTAATAAATGTAGGGGTCATTAATCGGCTTTCTACAGTTTTCTCAAATATTTCTATCTGTATTTTACCCAAACCATAACTGTCTTTGACTGGGATCCCCAGATTTTCAGCTACTTTTACTGCCGCTTCACGGCTATCAATATCGCTCGGAGCCAAGTCAGGATTAAAGTGTAGAATCGAATCAAATACCGTCATACGCTCAAAAGGCTTAGAAAAATCATAGTGTTCACCCTGATAAGTTATTATCGCCTGGCCGACAACATCTTCCGCGAGCCCTTTTAACATGGCTTCTGTCAGATCCATTAATTCTCCGTATTCAGCATATGCCTGATAAAACTCCAGCATAGTGAATTCAGGGTTATGTCGAGTTGATAAACCTTCATTACGGAAATTTCGGTTGATTTCAAATACTCTTTCAAAACCACCGACAACCAGACGTTTTAAATAAAGTTCTGGTGCTATACGTAGATACATTCCCAAATCCAGAGCATTATGAAAAGTCTCGAAAGGACGCGCTGTCGCACCACCAGGAATCGCCTGCATCATCGGCGTTTCGACTTCAAGAAATTGCCTTTCAAGTAGAAACTGGCGGATATAGGCAACAATTTTTGAACGCATCAAAAAAGTATTTCGCGATTCATCGCTCATAATCAAATCCAGATAACGCTGCCTGTATTTAATTTCCTGATCTGCAATACCGTGAAACTTCTCAGGCAAAGGGCGTAACGATTTGGTTAATAAACGAATATCATCAATCTTGACACTGAGTTCACCAACCTTGGTTTTAAATAAAACGCCTTCCGCTCCAAGAATATCGCCAATATCCCACTTTTTGAACTGCTCATTATAAAAACCTTCAGGCAAGTTATCACGAGTCACATAAAGCTGGATTTTTCCTGACATATCCTGAATATGCGCAAAACTTGCTTTGCCCATTATGCGTCGTGTCATGAGCCTGCCCGCTAATTTAACACGCACTGGGTCTGCTTCTAGCTCTTCTTGTGTTTTTGCGTTATATTCAGCAATCAGTTCGCCCGCAATGACATTACGGCGGAAATCAGTAGGAAAAGCAATCGCACCATTTTCACGTAGTGCAGTTAATTTTGTACGGCGTTGTTTAATTTGCTCTTGTTCATCGTGTTCTAATTCTGACATTTTTAATTTTATAAATGATTAATTTTTTGTTTTGTAATAGGGGTAAAGACTCAACGTGACTATTTCCAGTGTATTGCTCTCTTTGCCTATCTAAGGTATACAAGTTTTGATTATTTTTACAAACCACTCTTTAAACTGGCTTCGATAAACTGGTCTAAATCACCATCAAGTACCGCTTGTGTATTGCCAGTTTCGACATTAGTGCGTAAATCTTTAATTCGCGATTGATCTAATACATAAGAGCGAATCTGACTACCCCAGCCTATGTCGGATTTATTGTCCTCCACAGCTTGCTGTGATTCACTACGCTTACGTAGCTCTAACTCATACAGCCTGGATTTCAGCTGCTTCATAGCTGTATCTTTATTCTTATGCTGAGAACGATCATTCTGACACTGAACAACAGTATTAGTTGGAATATGGGTAATACGAACTGCCGACTCAGTTTTATTCACATGCTGCCCACCCGCACCACTGGCACGATAAACGTCAATACGCAAATCAGCTGGGTTAATATCTATTTCAATATCATCATCTATCTCAGGAGAGACAAATACGGAAGCAAAGGAAGTATGACGACGATTACCCGAATCAAAAGGCGATTTTCTAACCAGGCGATGTACCCCTGTTTCGGTGCGTAACCAGCCAAAAGCATAATCACCTTCGAATTTAATAGTCGCACTTTTAATCCCGGCCACCTCGCCTTGTGATTCCTCGATTAACTCGGTTTTAAACCCCTTGCGCTCACCCCAGCGCAAGTACATACGCTCAATCATTGCAGCCCAATCCTGAGCTTCCGTACCACCTGAGCCTGATTGTATATCTAAAAACGCATGATTAGCATCCATTTCGCCGGAAAACATGCGTCGAAACTCTAAACCTTTAACCTGTGCTTCAAAACCAGCTAAATCGTCAATAACCGTATCGATGGTTTCTTCATCCGCTTCGGCAACTGCCATCTCCAGCAATTCAGCAGCATCGCTTAAGCCTTCCTCCAACTCACAAATAGTATCGACTACCGTTTCTAATTGTCCCCTCTCTTTTCCTAAAGCCTGTGCCTGCTCTGGGTTATTCCATATTTCAGGATTTTCTAGTTCGCGTAAAACTTCTATCAAACGCTCACTTTTAACATCGTAGTCAAAGATACCCCCTGAGAGTTTCGGTACGATGTTTTAAATCATTTATTTTATTGTTAATCGGATTTATTTCTTGCATTGAATTTATATTTACTCTGACATACCAGCTATTGAAAATTGGGATTTATTATATACTATTTCAAACGCGGATTAGACACACAAATAATTCAACAGGAGTATTGCTTTTAGACCAAACAGGATAGGTTGCAAAATTATATTCAGCTATTCACAAATATAATTTACAAAGGCTGCGCTGATTAATCTTAGGCTAATCCCAACGAGTATCCCTGACCTTTATACGTCCGCTCTCAACCTTTACCGATAAAGTCGGAATATCTTCATAAGCAGGTGCAGATCTCACTTCACCTGTTTTAATACAAAATCGGGCTCCATGCCGAGGGCAGATAATTTCATCACCATCTATCTCTCCACTGGCAATCTCAGCACCATCATGCGTACAAATATCTTCCAAAGCGTAAAACCCATCTTCTAATTTAAAAATGACTACTTCAATACCATCGACATCCATCACAATGTGCTCACCAACCGCCAGAGCATTTTCCGCTACAACATCAATCCATTCAGACATGTTTTCCTCTTTTTAGTTTTTTATATAAACATCATATCTAAGCAACTTACTTTTAAAGCTTTGCGTTGGTTTACCGCCTAATGGTAATGCATAGTCAGGGCTTTTAACCACCACCTTTTTTGCCGTTGCTTGCCATGCGACTTCAAACAATGCTTCCCTGTCCATATCATCGCCGAGTAAATCACGTAAGATCAACATTGCTTTTTTGGGTAAAGCGGATTTTTTACGTTTAGCGGGGAACATGGGGTCTATATAGACACAATCAGGCGAGTCGGCTAATTGTGCTAAAATATCTATCGCATCACCAGGCAACAGTTTTGGAACAGGCAATGCTAATTTTGTCACCCAATCTAGACGTTCTAAACGCTGCAAAGCATCTTTCAGTAATTCCAGCATCACCGGCGAGCGTTCAATACAGCTTAGTTCATAGCCCATGCGAAAAATATGCAAACTATCTTGTGCCCAACCTGTAGTCGCATCGACCACTGTTCTGGTTTTTCGTCCGATTGCCTGAGCCAAAGCCCCCTCCTTTGGTGCTGGCCATGATCGCTGCTCTCCTTGCCTTGGTTCAATTTCAACCGTTAAACCTCCCTTTTTAAGCAGCCCTTTATCCAGAAGTTTTAAGCAGCCATCTCGCCAGCTTAAAAAAAAATCTTCGGGAATTTTGTCATCAATTGAATGATAAAGAGGTACAGATAAACGAGAAGAAAGGGCTTGAGACAAAGCTAATTCATATGGCTCGTTATGTAAAACAGCGAGCTTACCGATATAGTTGTGCATAATTTTAATGAAAAAAGCTAGAGCAGTAATAATCCGCTAATACTCTGAAACGATACGCAAACACTGCAAGTGGATTAAAGTCCGTTCTATATTAAGCCTATTCAGTAGAAATAGAGTCCTGCTCATTTTTTAAAGCGGCATCTAAAGTATGCCAGGCCAACGTCGCACATTTCACCCTGGCAGGGTATTCACGCACTCCTGCTAAAACTGCTAACTTGCCGATCGCTTCAAGATTTATCTGTTCTTCTTTGCCTGTAGTCATTTCATGAAACTGCTTAAACAAATTTTCAGCTTCAGCTTCTGTTTTGCCTTTGACAATTTCCGTCATCAATGAAACAGAGGCTGTCGAAATAGCACAACCGGAACCTTGAAAACTCGCATCTATAATTCTATCGCCATCCATTTTTAAAAATAAGGTCAGGCGATCACCGCATAAAGGATTAAAACCTTCTACTTTACGATCTGCATCTTCCATAATGTGGAAATTGCGTGGATTTCTATTATGGTCAAAAATAACCTCCTGATAAAGGTCGCGTAAATCATCAAACATATTTTTCTCGGTTTTTCTTCAGGCTGCTAGCCAAAAATTTTAATTAAGTCTTCAATACCTGCCATTAAGATATCAACTTCTTCTTTAGTATTGTACATGGCAAATGAAGCACGCGCGGTTGCAGGAACTTCAAAAAAGTCCATGACAGGCATTGCACAATGATGCCCAGCACGTACAGCGATACCTAAACTATCCAGCATCGTACCAATATCATGAGGATGAATTTTATCTAAGACAAAGGATATAATCGCGCCCTTATTATTATTATCCCCAATAATGCGCAGACCTTTAATTTGTCTTGCCTTCTCCGTCGCATATTTTAATAATTCCGCCTCATAAGCTGCAATATTATCCATGCCGATTTCATTAAGATAATCAACGGCCGCACCTAAACCAACAACATCAGCAATATTTGGCGTACCCGCCTCGAATTTATAAGGTAGTGTATTGTATTCCGTCTCAGTAAAAGTGACTTTGCGAATCATATCGCCACCACCTTGATAAGGAGGCATAGCTTCTAATAAATCTTGTTTACCATAAAGAACACCAATACCCGATGGCGCATACAGTTTATGCCCAGAAAACACATAAAAGTCACAATCTAAATTTTGCACATCTACAGACATATGCGGAATCGCTTGCGCTCCATCCAATAAAACAGGGATATTTTTAGCTTTTGCAGCAGCGATAATCTTTTCAACAGGGTTAATTGTACCCAGTGCATTAGACATATGCACCACGGAAACCAATTTAGTTTTATCGCTAATTAATTTTTCAAAATCTGCAAAAATTAGCTCCCCATTTAAATCGATAGGTGCAACTGTTAAAACAGCACCTGTCTCTTTACATAGCATCTGCCAAGGCACAATATTAGAATGATGCTCCATCGCAGTGATCAGGATTTCATCACCCGCTTTAATATTGGTCTTACCGAAAGTTTGTGCAACCAAATTAATTGCCTCGGTAGCTCCGCGGACAAAAATAATTTCTTTAGTGCTTTGCGCATTAATAAAGTCTTTTACTTTTTCGCGTGCTCCTTCATAGCGATCAGTCGCTTTAACACTAAGTGTATGCACACCACGATGCACATTGGCATATTCGTGGCTATAAAGATGTACTATGCTATCAATCACTTGTTGCGGTTTTTGGCAACTAGCAGCATTATCCAGATAGACTAAAGGTTTATTACGGATTTTCTCTTTTAAAATTGGAAAATCTGCGCGGATTTTTTCTACGGGGAAGTTAGTCATTTTTTTCTAAAATTTATATTTATGATATCAGCTTAAAGAAAATCACACAGCATAAACAAATATTGTGAATCACCCTTAGCGGCAATATTCTAGCTCTTTTAATATTATAGCTTGAGCACAGCCTCAAACTCAGAATCATCACCGTTTTGACAAAACAAATGCCTTAAGAGCTACGCTTTGCCAATCTGCATCGGAAAGAAAGCTGAATCCATCTCATCATTCCCTTCCGATGAAAATTCAACAGCGTTATAACCTTCTTTTTTTAAATCGCGACAACCTATGAACATATCCAAAATGAATATAAATAGGAAGCTCTGCATCAACATAGTCTTGATCTCATCGTTCCATTTCAATAATGCGTCATTTATCAATAAAGTTACTCTTTTCGATCATCAAATTTCCAGCTTGATTAGTATATAACTACAACCACTCTTGCTGAATACCTGTTTGCGGAAATCTAGCCAATAATTGCTCTAAAATCTGATCATGTAAATCTTTAATTTTAATCTTTTCAACCATCTCATTGGCGAATGCAAAGGTCAGTATATTTCTGGCCGTTTCATTATCCACACAACGGGATTGCAAATAGAAAATTGATTGCTCATCTAATTGTCCAACCGTGACACCATGTGCACACTTCACATCATCGGCATAAATTTCTAATTGTGGTTTGGTATCAGCTTCTGCATCATTAGACAATAATAAATTACGGTTATTCATCTCCGAGCTGGTTTTTTGTGCTTGCTCAGCCACCACAACCCGCCCTTGAAAAACACCGCGCGCACGTTGATCTAACACTCCTTTGTATAATTCACGGCTGATTGCATGAGGCTTGAGATGATTGATACGTGTATGATTATCGATATGTTGGCGTTTAATTCCCAGAAATAAGCCATTTAATTCACATTCAGCTGCTTGCTCTAAATCAGTACGTATATCGTTTCTGGCTAACAAGCCGCCAAAAGCAAAATTATGATGCTTGAATCGGGCATCAGCTGCCTGTTTAACGTAAGTGCCGCCAAAATGATAGGCTTTTTCACCTTCCAATTGCAGTTTATATAAAGTTAAATCGGCATTTTTACCAATAAAAACTTCCATTACCGTAGCCGATAAATACGCATCATCACAACCGATAAAAGTTTCTATCACTTCAGCCTGTGCCATCTCATCAACAGCAATAATATGGCGTGTATTAGCCATATAATCAGCTTGAGTCACGACATGTATAACTTGTACGGGTTTACCTAGAACCTCGTTGGCTGGGACATGAATAAACAAACCATCGGTAAACCATGCCGCATTAAAAGCGACAAAACTATGCTGCTCATGACTCACTGCGAGACCAAAATAATTCTCTAGCTCGCCTGGACATTGCTCTAAAGCACTCGCCATATCCAGCACACGAACGCTATCAGACAAGCCATCTAAATCGGATAATGCAGCAGAAAAATGCCCATCCACTAAAACAATAGTCCAGGAATTTTCAAGACGATAGGCATTTAACCAATCAGTATCGACAGCACCAATTTCCGCATGCGTGACAGGGCTAAAGAGTTTTTTCTCAATGGCTGAAACATTAGTATAGCGCCATTCTTCTTCTCTTAATGATGGAAATCCACTATTAGAAAATGAATCCAGTGCCTGTTTTCTTAATGCTTTTAACCAGCTGACTGATTGGCCAGGCAATAAAACCTCGACTTTTGCATATTCAGCGGGATATTGACTTCTTACTTGCTCAGCACTCATTATGCTACCTGCTCTTCAATCCAGTTATAGCCTCTTGCCTCTAATTCCAGTGCTAACTCAGGACCGCCCGACATGGCAATTCTACCATCTGCTAAAACATGCACAATATCCGGTTTAATATAACCCAAAAGGCGCTGATAATGCGTGATCATCAAAAATGAACGATCCGCAGCACGTAAAGAATTCACCCCTGCCGCAACAATTTTTAAAGCATCAATATCCAGACCTGAGTCTGTCTCGTCTAAAATACACATGCTAGGCTCTAAAATAGCCGCCTGTAAAATTTCATTACGTTTTTTCTCGCCCCCCGAAAAGCCTTCGTTCACTGAGCGATATAAAAATTTCTCGTCCATTGCCAATAATTTAACTTTATCCTTAACCAAAGCTAAAAAATCAAAAGCATCCACTTCAGGCAAACCTTGGTGGGTACGCATAGCATTTAAGGCTGCTTTCAATAAATAAATATTGCTCACGCCAGGAATTTCTACCGGATATTGAAACGCCAGAAACACACCCTCACGCGCTCTTATTTCAGGGTCCATGGCTAACAAATCTTTGCCCTTATAAATTACCGTTCCCTCAGTAACTGTATAACCTGATTTACCGGATAATACATGCGATAAAGTACTTTTACCCGAACCATTAGGTCCCATAATGGCATGTATTTCGCCTGCTTTAATCTCTAAGTTAACTCCTTTAAGGATAGGTTTATCACCTACACTGACATGAAGATTTTTTATGCTAAGCATTCTATTTACCTGATTTAATTTTTTAAATTATTTGTGTAGGTTGGGTTAGATTAACAGGCATAGTGGCACGTTAATATAGCCCAACATCTGGGTATTCATTTTGTTGGGTTATGTTTATATTGCTTTACAAGAAAAGCATAACCCAGTCTAAATTATTTTGTTAGCCCACCGAACCCTCTAAACTAATACCTAATAAAGCCTGCGCTTCAACAGCAAACTCCATAGGCAGCTCTTTGAAAACCTGTTTACAAAATCCATTCACAATCATTGATACCGCATCTTCAGCGGACAATCCACGCTGTTGACAGAAAAATAATTGGTCTTCGCTAATTTTAGAGGTTGTTGCTTCATGCTCGACTTGTGCAGAAGGCTGTTTCACTTCGACATACGGAAAAGTATGCGCGCCACATTTATCGCCGACCAATAAAGAATCACACTGAGTATAATTACGTGCATTTTCGGCATTTTTACCGACTTTAACTAATCCACGGTAAGTATTTTGCGACTTCCCTGCCGAAATTCCTTTAGAAATAATGGTACTACGGGTATTTTTACCAATATGAATCATCTTGCTGCCAGTATCCGCTTGCTGATAATTATTGGTTAAGGCAACTGAATAAAACTCACCTACCGAATTGTCACCAATTAATACGCAGCTAGGATATTTCCAGGTAATAGCAGAACCTGTTTCTACCTGCGTCCAGGAAACTTTAGAATTTGCACCCCGACATTCTGCACGTTTGGTAACAAAATTATAAATCCCGCCAACGCCGTTTTCATCGCCGGGGTACCAGTTTTGTACCGTAGAATATTTAATCTCGGCATTATCCATGGCGATCAACTCTACAACAGCAGCATGCAATTGATTTTCATCACGCATAGGTGCGGTACAGCCTTCTAAATAACTGACATGACTGCCTTCATCAGCAATAATCAAGGTCCGTTCAAATTGCCCGGTATTCGCAGCATTAATTCTAAAGTATGTGGATAATTCCATCGGACAGCGCACCCCTTTAGGGATATACACAAAGGAACCATCGGTAAACACTGCTGCATTTAAGGCGGCAAAAAAATTATCGCCATCAGGAACTACAGTCCCTAGATATTGTTTAACTAATTCAGGATATTCTTTTAAGGCTTCAGAAATAGGGCAAAAAATAACCCCCGCATCCTTTAATTTACCTTTAAAAGTTGTTGCTACCGAAACGCTATCGAACACAGCATCAACTGCTACTCCGGCCAGGCGCTCCTGCTCATCTAATGGAATACCTAGTTTTTTATAGGTTTCCAATAGTTGCGGATCAATCTCGTCCAGACTTTGCGGCTTATCTGAGTCTTTTTTAGGGGCTGAATAGTAACTAATCGCCTGATAATCGATAGGCTCAATATTTAACTGCGCCCAATTGGGTTGCGTCATTGTTTGCCAATGTCGAAACGCTTTTAAGCGATATTGCAGCATAAATTCTGGCTCACCTTTAATCGCCGAAAGTTTCGCGATTACTTGCTCATCTAGACCAGGGGGAAAAGTGTCCACTTCCAATTCGGTCACAAAGCCTTCTTTATACTTTTGACCAATCAGATTATCAATTTCTTGTGCGCTTGTTGACATAAATACTCTTTATCTATTTTAAACGATACAAACTGGCCAATGGCACAGTAATTTCTTGAGGAGGCTTAACAGGCAACAACATATCAGCTAAAGTCACCGACTCTAGAGCCAGTTGAATAGTTTGATTAACCACCCGCCAATTATTGCCAATTTGACAGCCTGAGACTTGTTCACAGCTGTCTTCCAGAGAACTACATTCAGTCAAGGAAATTGGCCCTTCCAGTGCAGTGATCACGGATGCTACAGTGATTTTTTCAGGTGTTTGTACTAAAGCATAACCACCTCTCGCTCCTCTGGTAGAACTTAGTACATTTGCTTTAAGCAATAATTTCAAAATCTTACTTACTGTAGGCAAAGCAATACCCGTTGCTCTTGAAATCTCTAAGGCAGCATGTAGTTGAACTTGACTTTTAGCCATAAAACTTAAAATTACCGTTGCGTAGTCGGTCAATTTACCCAGACGTAACATGTTTACTCCTTCAATTTAGGACTATTTTAGTACTCTTTAATTCCATAGTAAATAGCTAGGTTATTATTTTATGATTAATTTTCTATGATTCCAGTAGTGGCTATGCGCATCTCTATAACTTTCAAGCTGGTTGCTATTTTCACCAAATCTAATGCTAATAGCGCCTTGGTCGCCAGTGATAAAATATTTTGCAGCAATAGCTTTATAGCGCTGTATTACCTCTACATGTGGAAAACCAAAGCGATTCGGGGAATCAGCTGGAATTAAAATAACATCGGGGTTTACCAATGCCAGAAAAGCACTACTGGATGAAGTCTTACTACCATGATGCGGAGAAATTAATATATCAGCCTGCAATATGTTACTACTGTTCTGAATTAAATAATCCTCTGCTGCACTCTCAATATCACCGGTCAATAGCACACCGCTTTGAGGTGTATCTATTTTTAAAACACAGGAATTATCATTTTCATTTTGAAACCCATCCTCGGGCGGCGATAAAAACTGGAATCGTATCTGATCCCATTCCCAGCTATATCCTACAAAACATTGAGTTGCATTATAAGCAGCTAATTGATCAGGAACACTGCTAAGTACTTGCTGCACAGGAATTGAACTCAACAAAGTCTCGGCTCCTCCAATATGATCATTATCAGCATGGCTAATAATTAATTTATCCAGACTAAGAATATTTCGTATCCGGTATAAATTACAGGGAAAGTCTAATTTTTTAGATAAACAGC
>CAYWLM010000019.1:0-36012 GCA_964459125.1 uncultured Methylomonas sp.
CAAATCTAAATATACTACATATAGTGCTTACCCCACGAAATCGGGAAGAGCCAATATTATTAAAACTTTCCGACTGTATTATTCAGTGCGCAAAGCGTCAAGTGGCTGTAGTCTGGCCGCTTTCATCGCTGGCACAACTCCAGCCAGAAGGCCGATTAACAAAGACACGGCAAATGCCGCCATAATATATACCCAGGCTAACTGCACAGGTAAGCCAGGCACAACAAAACCAATAAGCTGCACAATCAAAATCCCCAGCCCGACACCGATAACACCGCCAACAAGACTTAGCACTAAAGCTTCAAATAAAAATAGCATAAAAATGGTATTTTGCTCAGCACCAACGGCACGTAATAAACCGATTTCAGAAATACGCTCGGAAACAGCGATAGTCATAATGGTTAAAATCCCTACCGAACCTACTAACAAGGAAATCCCCCCTAAAGCAGCGACAGATAAGGTCAAAATATTTAAAATTGAATCCATGCTCTTAAGCATCTGATCCTGCGTAATCAGACTAAAATCTTCGCCACCATGCCGAGTAATTAATATACGAGTAATGGATTTTTCTATACTGCTCGCCGCTGTATTACTCTTATACAAGACATCAATTTCCATGACACTTTCTCGATTAAATAAAGCCAGCGCTTTTGCTGTTGGAATATAAATCGTATCATCCATATCAAAACCCATCATCTGACCTTTTTTCTCCATAACACCCAATACACGAAAGCGGTCACTACCAATGCGGATACGTTGTCCCAATGGGCTGCTGCCCGCAAATAGCTCGGCTGCCAGCTTATGTCCCAATACGGCAAATGCGCGCGGATTAACTTGTTCATGTGCGGGTAAAAACCGTCCGCTGGCAACATTTATTTTCCAGACTTCAGGCACCGAGGCACCGACTCCCAGCACCGTCGTACGTCGCTGTTTTTTACCTGCTTCTATACGCGCATTCCCCTGAACCAGTGGTAATACCGCAAGAATATTATCCAGCCTGGCAATACCGAGTGCATCATCGATTGTTAAAGGTCGCACCGTACTGATCGTTGCTCCTGACAGACCAAGAGTTGTAGTTTTTCCAGGAAAGACAGCGATTAAATTGGTACCGAACTGAGTAAATTCAGCTAATACATAAGTATGAATACCGCGCCCTATCGAGGTTAAAATAATCACTGCAGCAATGCCGATAATCAAGCCTAAGGCTGTTAAGCTCGAGCGTAGCTTATGACTGATAACAGTCCGAAAGGAATGGCTAATTAAATCGTTAAAACGCATAAATACCTCTTACTTAGAAGCTAGCATGAAATAAGTTGGCCAACTGACAAATGCAGACTTCTATTCGTTTCCACGGTCTCCGCAACTAACATTAGATAAAGACTTTAACTCATAATAAACAATGTGTTACATAACATTCTGCTAACTTCTTTTTACCCATAGGTAGATGAATATAAAAATATCGTCATCCCCGGAGGTTTTTAGCGGGGATCTGCCTAGATTTGCAAGATTACTGCTAAAAGCGCACCAGGAATGACGAGACATGTACCTGCGAATAATGAGAATTGTATAAAACCTTGAGATGTTGGGTCACGCTTGTATTGCTTCACAAAAAAATGTGACTCACTCTGTGCTAAAATCAAAGCAATACACCTTTTAGGCACTAAAAACTTCAACGTTTATTCAAAGCATTAACAGGGTCCATATCAGCTGCCTTTTTCGCAGGCAATACACCAAAGATCAAGGCAGTTAACAAGGCGACTGCCAAAGCCGCCCAGATAGCCCAGACGGGAAGAAATAATGGAAAATCTGGATAGACTGATTGCAAGACAACTAATATAATTTTCCCCAGCAACATACCTGCCACTGCGCCGGCAACTGATAAAATCATGGCTTCCATCAAAAACAGGCTTATTAACTGCCGTCTGGTTGCGCCCAATGCTTTTAGTAAGCCAATTTCAGCCGTTCTTTGCGTAACACTTACCCACATCACATTCATTACCAGAATTCCAGCCACCGCTAAACTTATACTGGCAATACTGGCAACCGTTAAGGTCAGTGCCTTCAAGATATCATCGAAGGTGCTAACTACACTGTCCTGGGTAATCAGGGTCACATCATCTTCGCCATCATGACGTGCTTTAATAATCTCTCTGATTTCATCAACAGCCTTATACATGCCCTGTTTGGATTTTGCTTCTACCAAAATTCTGAACAATGAATAACGATTAAATAATGTTTGCGCCGACGCAACTGGAATAATCACCATATCATCAAAGTCTACACCTATAGATTGCCCCTCGGAAGCCAGCACACCGATGACCCTGTATCGTCGGTCACTAATGCGTAGCCACTGCCCCAGAGCCTGTTGCTGAGCAAACATTTCATCTTTAATCTTCTGTCCTATAACACAGACCGGGAGCGCCTGATCAACATCGGCTGCAGGTAAGAAGCGCCCTTGCGCAACGTTTAAATGACGTACTTCACGAAATGCAGACGTGGAGCCAATAATGGTTGCTTCCCGTTCCAGACCTTTTATCGATACCGGTGCAGCACCAATACTGACTGGGGCTATCGCAGCTATATGACGACTACTAGACAAAGCGGCTGCATCGGCCAGAGTTAAATCCCTCGGCGTTTCTCCAAAAATAGGAGGATGACCACCCGTTGTTTCGCTTCGACCGGGTAAAACAATAATTAAATGCGTACCCAAAGCCTGGAATTCATTCACTATATAGCGTCTTGCGCTTTCACCTAGAGCCGTTAACACGGTCACCGAAGTAATACCGATACTCATAGCCAGAATAATCAGCAGTACTCGAACGGGCTGAGTCCTGATCGCAGCATAGGCCTGGTTGAGAGTATCGCTAAAGGTCATGATTTGTAAATTGATTTAGTACCATCATTATTGCTAGCCTATCGGATTGATAACATAAGAGGATCGTGATTCGAGCTTGATAGGTTTTGTTTCTCCGCTCATCCTAAAATTGAGTATAAAGATTTTTTGCCGGAATTACTTAATCTGTCCATCTATCAAATGAATACAGCGTTGTGCACGATCACCTATAGCTTGATCATGCGTAATGGTAATCAGCGTAACTTGTTGCTGATTCAACTTTTCCAGTAAGGCAATAATTTCCTGGCCGGTCTTGCTATCAAGATTACCCGTCGGTTCATCGGCTAATAATATTTCCGGGCGCATGATCATCGCACGGGCAATGGCAACCCGCTGCATCTGTCCTCCAGATAATTGATCAGGACGATGTGTTGCCCGCTGTTCCAGATTAACCGCCGCCAATGCTTCAGCAATTCGCTGTTTGCGTTGTTTAACGGCAATACCTGCTAAAACCATCGGTATTTCGATATTTTCTGCAGCAGTCAATCTTGGAATTAAATGGAAAAACTGAAACACAAAGCCAATATTTTCTCTACGTACACGCGCCAACTGATCATCATTTAACTGAGTAACATCGCGACCATTCAAGATATATTTTCCCGAAGAAGGCTGGTCCAGCAGGGCAATGACATTTAATAAAGTCGATTTTCCAGAACCCGATGGCCCCATAATCGACACATACTCACCCTTGTTAATGGTCAGATTAATATTGTTTAACGCATAGATCAGTTGATCGCCGACCTGAAAAGTACGCTGAATATTGTCTAATTGAATCATTCTTCCACACGCACATAAACGCCCGGCTCAACACCTTCTCGACCGACCGATAACACCAGCGCATCGCCTTCCACCAGGCCGGACAAAACTTCGATAAAATTCCAGTTTGCCAGACCTGGTTTAAATTTACGTTGTTCCAGCAGGCCATCTTTAGTGATTAATAATACCTGATTATTTTCTAGCACGGCTTCAGTCGGCACTCTTAAAGCATTTTCTTTGCTGGCTAATAAGACTTCAATATCGGCACTATAACCGGGCAATAATTCTTGTAAATCTTTTACGTCACTAAGCTTAACCTCCACTTCCACAGTACGCGCCTGTTTCTCTTTTTCTAATACATAAGGGGCAATACGTGAAACGGTTCCAGAACAACGTTTTTCTGCAAAAGCATCCAGACTAACGCAGGCACTCATACCCACTTTTACTTGTGGAGCATCAACCTCATCTATTGGCGCAGACACATACAAGCAGCTGATATCCAGTAAATCAATGGGGGGTAAAGTTGGAATACCAGGCGTTGATGGGGTCACATATTCGCCGAGCTCAGCATTGATTTCAGCAACCGTACCATCAAAAGGCGCACGTATCAGAGTGCGTTCAATATCAGTATTAACAATCTCCAGATTTGCTCTAGCCATTTCTATTGCAGCTTGCGCTGCCAGACATTGCGCTCTGTCAGCTCTTGCTTTCGTAGCGGCTCTGTCTAATTGCTCTTCAGAAATAATACGATCATATTTTTTCAAGCGCGCCAGCCGCTGTGAATCTCGCTCTGCACCTGCTGCCATCTCACAAACTTGTTTAGCTGTGGCCTGGTTGGCTTTTATTTGTGCTTTGTGCAGAATTAACCGCGCCGTTAAATCATCGTTCCAGACTTTTAATAACAGTTGCCGGCTCTTAACCTTATCGCCTTCCTTGACATATAATTTAGCAACATTACCGCCGATTGCAGGCGCAAGATAGGCACGGCGACATGCCTTGACCGTACCGACACGGGTATTAGCAATACTCGCTTTAACCTCACCTTTAGCAACTTTGTGCTGGGTCACGCTGATACGCTCAGGGCCTTTGCTAAAATAATATGCCACTGTTGCTGCAATAAGAATAAATGCACAAAATAGTAATAGTTTTTTGTTCATATATTCTGTTTCCTTGTATTGTTTTTTAAGGAGCAAACTATTTCCTGATGACGTTAAGGAATGAGAATTCAATAATACTCTCGTTCCTAAGCTCAAAGCCATCAGAATAAAACTTGCAACATTAGCATGAACAAATCCGTCATTCCCGAAATCTACCCTGTCAGGCGGAGCACAAGCTTTATCGGCAATCTTTACTTAACTTACGAGATTCCTGCTAAAAACATGCATAAATAATGAAGTATAGCTGAGAGTTATAGCTAATCAGGAGTTATTAATCCTGAATTCGTATAATAAGTAAATAGGCTCTGAAAGAAAAAGTTATAAAAACAACCAGCGTTACAATACTATACATCCTTCCATCGTTCCTTCTGAGTAGTATGTAGAGTCAAATCACGAATCGCTTGCACGCCTTACAATAATGCCCACTGTGCTAGGGTGTAAACCAAAATACTCGCCAATTTCATGCTGATTATTAATCCCGATAGCATAGGCTGTAATTATTGCCAAATTTCTATCTTCAGCTTGCTGATCTATCTCTGATAATGATTTTGCAACCGCCCGTTTTTGTTTTTTTGGAAAATTCCAATCACCCTGGGCTATTTCAATCTTGCCATGCAACATTGAGACAATCCCTTCATCACCTAAAAATATCTGGCCTTTCAATTTAGACCATATTTCAATATTCTGACTAACACCTTAGAGAGCGAATTGCTTATAGCTACGTATGGCCTGCTCTCTGTTTCCTGCAAATTGGGATAAAATCCAGTCGCTTGTCAACCAGTCAAATTTATTCGCTTTACCAATCATCGCCAGGTAATTACTTCAGGGCCAATATTCCATATTATGTACCAAGCCTTTTGCCCGAAGTGGATTTAGCACAACATAACGAGCATGTTCAAGAAGATAGCTTTCCTTATCAACAAGAATGGCTTTGTAGCGACCTTGAAATAGGTGACCCGTCCGGTTATCTCGGCGGTTTGTTGCCTGTGTATACCCCATTTAACTGTCGCATACCTTTTGCAAGATTGCTATCCAGTGTTTCGATAATGAGATGATAGTGGTTACTCATCAAACAATAACCATGACAGAGCCAATGGTAATCGGTAACAACCTTACCCAGTATATTCAAAAAAATTATTCGATCTTCGTCATCATAGATATCTTCCCGTCGATCACCTCGTGAGGTAACGTGATATAAAGCATTGGGAAATTCAAGCCTGAGTGGTCTGGTCATATTTGAAACTATACTCTATACATAATTAATTCGCAATTCGGGACCTGACCCTAGCATTCCTATTTTGGGCATCCCAGCCCAAGCAAGCAGCAAAAACTTAACGCGACCACTTATGCCTCCGGCGGCTCCGATTCGTCCTCGTCACCTCGTTCCGACCCAACAAGGGGTCGGAACATAGGCTCCAAATGACTTGACGCCGTGTCGGAATGCCTTTTTATTTTGTCTACGCCTTCGCTCTCGCTCAGACTCCGACAAAACAACCGGCCCTACGGCTATCGCAGACTAAAAATCTTCACTTCGCTTAGGCTCCGTTTCCAAGATTTTCAGCGTACGTATTTTTAGTCAATTTTGTGACGCACAATATGCTCAACATCTCGGTGCCCAATTACAATATTTCCTACCATAAGGACTACGTTTTTTTTCTGCTTCTCACCGTCTGCGTCAATGTAGTCAAGGCATTCACCCCGGTTCCGAAAATTTAAAAAGCTTCGGTCGTTAATATTGAATGTGGCTTCCCCCTTTAAGGTCAATATTGCTTGTGTCCGATTTCCCCCACTGGTGTCATTGCATTGGAAAATAATTTCGAATTCTATGAAAAGGTGATCTACCTTTTCAGTAACATATGATGATACTCTTACAGTAGGCCCGCCTGTCGTTTCGAACCCGTTCAGTTCTAGCAGACGGTTAATAGATTCCTGAGTCTCGGCACAGAATTCACGGGTTAAGGCGCTTTCGTCTAGGTCAACGGGCTCTTGGATTTTTTCCAATAAATCCGTAATTGAGTTGAATATTTGAATCTGATTGGGGCGCTCTGCTGCCTCTTGCCGCAAGTTTTCGGCCAATCCTTTTTCGGATTGCCTGTTTTGGAAAAAGGCTTTGTCCTCAGTAACTAGAACCACATTACTGCTCTCCATTAAGGCTAAGCAATCGGCCCAAATGACACCGTCTTTGAATTGTTGGTTTTTGGGGCCGCTTGGAGGAAGCCCCTTAATTACCTTGTCTAATGATTGGGTTGCACTTTCTATTGAGAAAGGAATGTCAATTTTATTTGCGCTTACCCTTTCGAAAACCCCACTGGCACATTCATTTATTTGATTTTCATCCGGCAGGACTACTTCTTTAAGTTTTCCGAATATCGAAAGAAGTTGTCGGTGGCTTTTCTTTATATTGTCACAATGCACTGAAAGGGAATTATTGATATTTATTTCCACTTCACGTCTTACTACCTCTGGAATTGCTATTGTTGCTTCCTGTTTTTTTATGAAAAATTGCAAAGCCAACCCTTTTGCTGTACTTAGGCCAAGCTCTGAAATCCATATGTTGCTATCAATAACTACATACATAGTGCTTCCTGTGAATTTTAGACGTATAACTATTACTTATCAGGTACTTTTGTCCTAATAACTTGATATTTCCGTATTAATCAGGCAACTTTGCCTGTCTTTTTAATATCTGGGAAAATTGCCTTGATAAGTTGATATTAGTCGGAAAATTATTCCTTAATTCCATTTTATATAAAAAAAGAGCATACCCCTATGTTTTTTATAATTAATTTGTCAGGATACCTCAGGACCTGAGCCTGTTTTTCCCTTAATAATTCGCAATTCGGGACCTGAATACGTTTTTTCTGTGTCCCCGTTTTTTCTGTGTTTTTTTCGCTTAAGGATCTTTTCCTTCCGGGAATATAACAGGTATTTATTACTACGCCGATACCAGCATATATTTCTTGAATCAGCATACTAATGATACTTTGTTTTGTCACGAGCTATTGCAGGAATTTGCTAAATATACCGGATAGGTACCCAGGCTTAATAGATGTTTTCACCCACCGAAAAGGCAAGTATTTTACTAAGATGTGTATACGGCAACTGTGTTTCTTTATGCCAGGCGTTAAAGGCGGATTGAATCAACTGCATATCTTTCATTGATGTTGCTGAACCATACAGGCCAATATCCGCCTGGCGCAATGCCTGCAATACATCGGAGCTTAATATAAAACTGTCTATTCCTGCCAGTCTTAATACTCTTGGCCCTGTGTTTCCGCCTAGACGCGCACCTCTTTTTTTAAGTAGCTTAAACAACTCGACAATATTGGTTGTTGGCCATAAACCTACAAATTTTGCGAAACTTCCATGTTCATCAGCTATTTCATTTATCCACTGTGCATTTTTTGGCACCGTCATTATTTTTTGCATATTGCGGATAATCCGCGCGTCTTTGACTATGACTTCCAGGTCTTCAGCTGATAATAGTTCCAGCACTTGTGGTTTACATTTTTTAAATACGCTTTCAAATTCTGGCCATTTGTTTTCGACGACTTTCCAGTTAAACCCTGCTTGAAAAATGCACTTTGTCATGAATGATAATATTCTATCATCCTGTTGTAAGCAGACTTCTTGTATAGACTTTATCGGGGGCAATAGCAATTGCAGCTGATCTTCGCCACCCTTTCTTTTTACCGCACACTGGAAGATTTGCTCAAAACTCTGCATGCTTATGACCATTTATGAATGCTAATATACTTATCCTGTGTTTCAATTTAATCCATTCATTGCGTGATTGTGCACAGTCTGTAACTATTCCACTGTTACCGATTTAGCCAGATTCCTCGGCTGATCTACATCGGTTCCTTTAAGAACAGCGACATGATAAGCAAGTAATTGTAAGGGAATAACATAAACAATCGGCGCAATCAGGTTGTTCACTTTGGGTACGCGGATAATTTGCACATTCTCATCGGCTTCTGTGTTGATTGTCTCATCAAGAAAGACAATTAATTGCCCGCCCCTGGCACTGACCTCTTGTATATTGGACTTTAGCTTTTCTAATAAACGATTATTCGGAGCAACGGTTACTACCGGCATTTCAGCATCTATCAGTGCTAATGGCCCATGTTTTAATTCGCCTGCAGGATAGGCCTCAGCATGAATATATGAAATTTCTTTCAGCTTTAAAGCACCTTCCATTGCGATAGGGTAATGTGTACCTCTACCTAGAAATAAGGCGTGGTTTTTTTCGGCAAATTGCTCCGACAAGATTTTGATCTCATCATCAATCTTTAGAACATCCTCAATAATGCGGGGCAATTGAAATAATTCTGAAGTAATTTCTGCCTCTTTTTCCTTGCTCAGTGCAAAACGCTTACCTACAGCCATAACCAGTAACATTAACGCGACTAACTGCGTTGTAAATGCTTTTGTAGATGCAACACCAATTTCTGGGCCTGCCCGGGTCATTAACACTAGATCCGACTCTCTCACCAAGGAACTTTCGGGTACATTGCAAATAGCTAATGAGTGCAACGCGCCTAGTCGTTTTGCCTCAATCAATGCAGCTAATGTGTCTGCAGTTTCACCTGATTGCGAAATAGTAACCACCAGGGTACCATCAGCAAGTACCGGTTCTCGATAGCGATATTCACTAGCAACATCGATATTACAGGGTACGCGCCCCAACTTTTCAAACCAGTATTTTGCGACTAATCCGGCGTGATAACTGGTACCACAGGCTATTATTTGTATCGATTTGATCTTATCAAAGACCTCTGCCGCATTATGTCCAAAGGCGGTATCTTGTAACTTATTATGAATAAAACGACCTTCTAATGTCTCGGCTATGGCATTTGGTTGCTCATAAATTTCCTTAAGCATGTAATGGCGATAGCCAGCCTTATCAACTGCATCGGCTGTTAAACTACTTTCTTTGATCGGCCTTTGAACAATTTGATCGTCTTTATCATAAATAATCAGGCTGTGTATCTTTAGCTCGGCAACATCGCCTTCTTCTAAAAAGATGAAGCGTTGCGTCACGGGCAAAAGAGCAGCGACATCCGAAGCTATAAAATATTCGCCTATGCCTACACCAATAACTAAGGGGCTTCCCTTACGACAAGTAATTAAGGTATTTTCATCATCTTTACTGAGCACACCCAGTGCATATGCACCTTCTAAATGTTTGATGGTATTTTTTACGGCCTGTAATAAACTATCCGTACTTTCCAGTTCATGATATACCTGATGGGCAATCACTTCGGTATCCGTCTCCG
The DNA here is from genome assembly GCA_964459125.1 of uncultured Methylomonas sp. Taxonomy (GTDB): domain Bacteria; phylum Pseudomonadota; class Gammaproteobacteria; order Methylococcales; family Methylomonadaceae; genus Methyloprofundus. The sequence continues at coordinate 10,086 of CAYWLM010000019.1, forward strand.
AGGTAAATTTATAACCCTGTGCTTTTTGAGTTTTACGTAACTCCTGATGGTTCTCAATTATGCCATTATGGACAATAGCGACCTTATTATTACAGATATGTGGATGTGCATTTTGGGTGCTTGGTTTTCCATGAGTTGCCCAGCGTGTATGGGCAATACCGATATTGCCCGAAAATGGATCTGCTGCTAGTAAAGCCTCCAGGACTTTGACTTTGCCAATTTCTCTTTGTCTATGAATTTTATTATTTGCAACTACCGCTAACCCAGCCGAGTCATAACCGCGATATTCTAGCCTTTTTAAGCCCTCAACTAAAATCGGGACGACATTTCTTTGTGCGATTCCGCCAACTATGCCACACATATTATTGCTCCTTTTTCACAGGTCTTTGCCAGCTTTGAATGCTGATTTGTTTGGACCTTGTTAATGTTAGCTGTTCATCCGGGGTATTTTTAGTGATTGTTGATCCTGCTCCAATAGTTGCATTTTTACCCACAGTTACCGGAGCAATAAGCTGCGTATCAGAGCCGATAAATGCACCATCTTGTATAATTGTGCGAAATTTATTCACCCCATCATAGTTACAGGTAATTGTGCCCGCACCTATATTAACCTGACTTCCAATCGTTGCATCACCGATATAGCTTAAATGATTGATTTTAGTTCCTTTAGCCACTGTCGATTTTTTAATTTCTACAAAATTCCCTATATGCACCTGCGCAGATAATTCAGCTTGTGGACGTAATCTTGCAAAAGGACCTATTCTACTAGCTGCACCAATCACCGCATTATCAATGATACAGTTAGCTAAAATCTCAACATCATCAGCAATAACTGAATTGTTTATAATTGTATTTGCACCAATTGTGACATTATTACCTATACTGTTATTACCTTCAAAAATAACGTTAATATCAACTGATATATCTTGCCCCAATGATGTAAATGTTCCACGACAATCAACTCTTGCGGGGTCTAGCAGTGTGACACCTTGCTCCATTAACCTGTCTGTCTGTCTTGTCTGATAAACGCGTTCAAGATGACTCAATTGTTTACGATTATTTATGCCTAACACTTCGTCTACATATTCGGGCTGGCTGGTTTTAATTGTTATGCCCTCATTAACAGCCATTTCTATTATATCGGTCAGGTAAAATTCCTGTTGTGCATTATTATTATCTAATCGACTAATCCAGTTTTTTATTTGCTCGCCCTTTACGGCAAGAATGCCTGTATTAACTTCTGCAATCAGTTGCTCTTGCGCCGATGCGTCTTTTTGTTCAACAATTTTGCGTACATTTCCAGAGTCATCACGGACTATACGACCATAGCCGACTGGATTTTCCAACGTAACCGTTAATAAAGCCATGCTCTGCTGGGTAACATTGGCTAATAAACTATCGATTGAATGTTTTGTAAGTAAGGGTACATCGCCATATAAGATAAGCACTGTATCCTCATTTTCAATCAGACTATCGGCCTGTAATACCGCGTGGCCAGTTCCCAGCTGTTGCTTTTGCTCTAACCACTGGGCATCAAGATCAGACAATGTCTCTCTGACTAATTCGCCGCCATGACCATAAATGATAATGATTTCATTTTCATCAATAAGCTTACTAGTATCATAGACATGTTGTAACAGGCTACGATTAGCAACTTTATGTAAAACTTTTGGCAGTGCAGAACGCATACGTGTACCTTGCCCTGCGGCTAATATAATGGTTTTTATGGTCATGTGCTTGTCCCTTCGCCTCTGGTTTTATTAATTTATAATTCCCACGATGATCTGCGTAGGCTGTAATTCTGAGATGCATGGGGATGTAAAGTGTTACAAAATATCCACGCAGGTGCATACAATCGGGTTTACTGGTTTAGTTTAATCGAGTGTTATTATTATTTTATTACAGTGTAATAAATCATCATAATTATCTTTACTAAGGCTCGCCATTCTTAATTATAAAGAAGGTGTAGTGCGTGATTTCAGGTTCGTTTCTAATATTTTCAGCATTTAAAATACGCCCATAGTTCTGATTATTCACTACGGTTATTAGCCCTGAGCTACGCTTGTCTGCATGCTAAATTAGCACATTTTTATCGGCATGGATAAGAATCCATATTTTAAAAGTAAGCCTCGATCTTACTTTCTCAAACAGAAAAAGCCCGATAACGAATCCGCTATCGGGCTTTTATTTACGCACGCTCAATAAAAATTAAGAACCGCGTTTTCTGAGTCTATCCAGTGCTCTTAACTGCATCATTGCTTCCGCTAAACGCGCTTGCGCTGTTGCATAATCAAGTTTACCCGACTTATCATTGAGTGCTTCTTCCGCTTCAGCTTTCGCTTGTAACGCTGCCGCTTCATCAATATCTTTAGCTCTCATCGCAGTATCAGCCAGTACAGTCACTAAGTGAGGCTGTACTTCTAATATTCCACCTGAAACATAAAATTCCTGGGATTCTGTATCGCTCACTTTTACGCGAACTTCACCCGGGTTTAATTTTGATATTAATGGCGCATGACGCGGTGTAATACCTACTTCGCCAAGTTCAGCAGGAGCAAAAACCATTTCCGCTAATCCGGAAAAAATCTCCTTTTCTGCACTTACGATATCTACATGTATTGTCATGGTCATAATATTACCTATAAGTTAATAACTTACATTTTTTTCGCTTTTTCAACCGCTTCATCTATGGAACCAACCATATAAAATGCTTGCTCAGGTAAGTCGTCGTATTCACCGTCTATAATACCCTGGAAACCAGCGATTGTATCTTTTAGTGAAACATATTTTCCTGGAGAACCAGTAAATACTTCAGCAACAAAGAAAGGCTGCGATAAGAAACGTTGAATTTTACGTGCTCTAGTTACCGTTAATTTATCTTCTTCAGATAACTCATCCATACCCAGAATCGCAATAATATCACGCAACTCTTTATAACGTTGCAAGATACCTTGTACGCCACGTGCAACATTATAATGCGCCTGGCCAATCACTAAAGGATCTAACTGACGACTACTTGAATCCAGTGGATCAATCGCAGGATAAATACCTAACTCAGCAATTTGACGAGACAATACAACCGTTGCATCTAAATGCGCAAAAGTTGTTGCCGGTGATGGATCGGTTAAATCATCCGCCGGTACGTATACCGCCTGGATTGAAGTAATCGAACCTGTTTTAGTTGAGGTAATACGCTCTTGCAGTACACCCATTTCTTCAGCTAGTGTAGGCTGATACCCTACCGCTGATGGCATACGACCTAATAGCGCTGATACTTCAGTTCCAGCCAGGGTATAACGATAAATATTATCTACGAAGAATAAAACATCACGTCCTTCTTCACGGAAATATTCCGCCATGGTCAAACCTGTTAACGCAACGCGTAATCTGTTTCCTGGTGGCTCATTCATTTGACCGTAAACTAACGATACTTTATCAATAACGTTTGAATCTGTCATTTCGTGGTAGAAATCGTTACCCTCACGAGTCCGCTCACCTACCCCGGCAAATACAGAGAAACCACTGTGCTCAATCGCGATATTACGGATAAGTTCCATCATGTTGACGGTTTTACCCACACCAGCACCACCGAATAGACCCACTTTACCACCTTTAGCAAACGGGCATACCAAGTCAATAACTTTAATACCTGTTTCTAAAAGTTCACTAGCTGGAGCTTGCTCAGCATAAGAAGGTGCATTACGATGAATGACCCATTTTTCTTCTTCACCAATTGGACCTTTATCATCAATTGGATTACCTAAGACGTCCATAATACGTCCTAAGGTTTTTTGTCCAACAGGCACTTTGATCGCATCACCGCTGTTGCTTACTTCTAAGCCACGACGAACACCATCAGTTGTTCCCATTGCAATTGCGCGTACTATGCCGTCACCTAATTGCTGTTGAACTTCTAAAGTTAGTCCAACGCTTTCTACATTAAGCGCATCATATACTTTTGGTAGTGCTTCACGTGGAAATTCCACATCCACAACCGCACCAATAATCTGAACGATTTTACCCGAACTCATTGTGTCGTCCTCTTAATTACTTAACTTTGTTTTGCAAGATCTAAACAGCTGCGGCACCGGCAACAATTTCTGAAATTTCCTGCGTAATAGCCGCTTGTCTTGCTTTATTATAAACAAGTTGCAACTCATCAATAAGATTGCCAGCATTATCTGAAGCACTTTTCATCGCAACCATTCTAGCTGCTTGCTCACAGGCATTATTTTCTACTACACCCTGATAAACAATTGATTCTATATAGCGAGTTAATAAATTTTCTAGAACTTCCTTAGCATCAGGTTCATACAAATAATCCCAATGCCCTTTCAATTCTTCGCCTTCAAACTCAGTTGCTATAACAGGGATCAATTTTTCTACAGTAGGTGCCTGGGTCATGGTATTTACAAATTGATTGTACATAACATAAAGCTCATCAATGGTTCCCGCATAATAAGCATCTAGCATTATTTTAATAAGACCAACGACATCATTTACATGCGGTGTATCACCTAATTTAGAAACCTGTCCTACCTTGTTTATCTTTAAACTACCAAAAAAGCTTGCGCCTTTACCACCAATAGTACAAATATCAACTTCAATATTATTATTATTCCACTCAGTCAGTTGTTTAAGTGTTTTTCTGAATAAATTTGAATTCAGACCTCCACATAATCCTCTATCAGAGCTAATAGCTATAATACCCACTCGCTTCACTTCACGTTCAACAAGAAAAGGATGTTTATACTCAGGGTTGGCATGAGCCAGATGCTTAATGATCTGGCTAATCTTTTTTGAGTAGGGACGTGTAGCATTCATTCTGTCTTTTGTTTTACGCATTTTACTCGCAGCTACCATTTCCATGGCGCGAGTGATTTTTTGAGTATTTTTGATACTCGCTATCTGGGTGCGTATTTCTTTACCAACAGCCATTAGAAGCCCCTTTTACCAGCTATTCGTTTTAATGAAAGTTTCTATTGCAGACTGAATAGCCTGCTTAATTTCATTACTGTAGTCGCCAGTTTCATTGATTGATTTTAACAAATCAGCATGCTCAGACTTCATATAAGATTGTAAAGCAGCTTCAAAATCAAGTACTTTATTAACTTCTAAATCATCAAGAAAGCCTTCGTTCGCTGCATGTAATGAAACACCCATTTCCGCAACTGACATAGGCGAATATTGATTTTGTTTCATCAATTCAGTCACGCGTTGTCCACGTTCAATTTGCTTACGTGTGCTTTCATCAAGATCAGATGCAAATTGAGCAAATGCTGCTAATTCACGATACTGAGCTAAATCAAGACGCGTACCACCACCTAATTTTTTGATGATTTTGGTTTGTGCTGCACCACCCACTCGTGATACAGATAAACCCGCATTAACCGCCGGACGGATACCTGAATTGAATAAATCTGATTCAAGGAAAATCTGCCCATCAGTAATGGAAATAACATTAGTTGGTACGAAAGCAGATACGTCACCACCTTGAGTTTCAATAATTGGCAGTGCAGTTAAAGAACCTGTTTTACCTTTTACTTTTCCGCCGGTAATTTTTTCTACTTCATCTACACTAATTCTAGAAGCTCTTTCTAGTAAACGAGAGTGAATATAGAAAACGTCCCCAGGATACGCCTCGCGACCTGGTGGACGGCGCAATAGCAATGACATTTGACGATAAGCCCATGCTTGCTTGGTTAAATCATCATAGATAATCAGTGCATCTTCGCCCTTATCTCTAAAATATTCCCCCATTGAACACCCTGTATAAGGTGCAATGAATTGTAGTGCCGCAGATTCAGAAGCAGAAGCAACGACAATAATGGTATGCGCCATTGCTCCATGCTCTTCTAATTTACGCACTACATTGGAAATTGATGAGCGTTTTTGGCCGATAGCAACATAGATACATTTAATGCCTGTACCTTTTTGATTAATGATTGCATCAATCGCAATCGCTGTTTTACCTGTTTGACGGTCCCCAATGATTAACTCACGCTGACCACGTCCGACGGGAACCATTGCATCAATTGATTTCAAACCTAATTGAATAGGCTGATCAACTGATTTTCTGGCAATTACACCTGGGGCAATTTTTTCAACAGGTGACATTTGATCGGTATCAATTTCACCTTTGCCATCGATTGCATTACCTAAAGCATCAACGACACGACCTAGTAGCGCCTCACCGACAGGTACTTCTAGAATTTTGCCTGTACACTTAACAGTATCGCCTTCGGTGATATGTTGGTAAGCACCTAACATAACCACACCGACAGAATCTCTTTCAAGGTTTAAGGCCATTCCATAGGAATTCCCAGGGAATTCCAGCATTTCCCCTTGCATTGCTTGTGACAAGCCATGAACTCTTATAATACCGTCAGTCACACTGACTACGGTACCTTCCGTGTGCGCTTCGACATTGACGTCGAAATTTTCGATCCGTTTCTTAATCAGATCACTTATTTCAGATGGATTTAATTGCATATTTTTTCTCAGTCTAAGCTGTTAGATCCTTTTAGCTAATTGTTGAAGTTGACCACTAATAGAGCCGTCAATCACACTGTCGCCTGCTTTCACCAGAAAGCCACCAATTAAAGCTTTATCAACACTTGCGTGGATATTTATTTCTTTATTGAGCTTCTTTTTTAGTGATGTTGCAAAACTTTGTTCTTCCGCTTTGGTTAAAGCATAAGCAGTTATAACATCAACATCGACATAACCTTCATCGTCAGCTTTATAATTCTCAAATAACTCCGCAATTTGTGGCAATAATTTTAATCTGCCATTTTCTATTAATAGCTTAAGAAAATTATTAGCTTCACCGGTGATTTGATCCTGACAAATATCCAGCAATAGTGCCGTTAATTTATCTTCACCAACTCTAGGGTTATTCACAATTGCAGCTAAGCTCTCATCCTGCATGATGGCAGATAAAAAAGCCAAGGTATCCGACCATTCCTGAGAATTGCCCAATTCTTTTGCTCTTTTAAAGACGGCCTCTGCATATGGTCTTGCCAAAGTTGCTAATTCACTCATTATGCTTGACCTAATTGCTCAGATACTTTGCTGATCAGTTCTTTGTGCTTAGCTTTGTCAATTTCTTGCTGTAAGATTTGTCCCGCTGCTTTTAGTGCTAATGCAGAGACTTCTTTGCGCATTGCTTCTTGCGCTTGCTGCATTTCTTGTTCAATTTGTGCTTTAGCCGCTTCGATCATACGCTCGCCTTCTTGCTTGGCGTTGCCTTTTGATTCTTCAACGATTTCATTCGCACGTTTTTGTGCAAGATTTACAATATCAGCTGATTGTTGTTTTGCTTCTCTTAAAACGTTTGCAGCTTTTTTTGCTGCTCGCTCCATATCTTCCTGGCCTTTTTCAGCCGCAGCCAATCCTTCGGCAATTTTCGCTTTACGTTCTTCGATAGCGTCAATTAGTGGCGGCCAAATATACTTCATGGTAAACCATACCAGAAGTGTAAATGTGATCATTTGACCGATTAGTGTAGCATTAATACTCACTAGCCTTCCTCATGTTGCTGTTAAAATAACTTACGAGAGTGTTTTTATCCTGCAACCGCTTCAACAGCAGATAGGAATGGGTTAGCGAATGTAAAGAATAATGCCATACCAACACCAATCATAGTTACCGCATCCAATAGACCAGCAACAACGAACATTTTAACTTGTAACATAGGCACCATTTCTGGTTGACGCGCAGCACCTTCAAGGAACTTACCACCCAATAGACCAAAGCCTATCGCTGTTCCTAGAGCACCCATACCTAAAACCAGACCTACTGCAATAGCAGTCATACCTTGTACATCTGCAATCAACGCTGCAAGTTCCATAATACCTCCAAAAGTATTGTTATATTAAAATGATAGAATTTTTTTAATGATCTTCGTGCGCCATACTTAGGTATACAATTGTCAATACCATAAAGATAAACGCTTGAAGAGTAATAATAAGAATATGAAATATCGCCCATGGAAAACTTAATATTGGCTGTATATACCAGGGTAGCAAAGCAATCAGAATAAAGATCAATTCGCCTGCATATAAGTTACCAAATAGTCGCAAGGCAAGTGATATAGGCTTTGCAATTTCTTCAACCAGCTTTAGTAGCAAATTAAACGGCATCATCCATGGACCAAAAGGCGTACAGGTTAATTCTTTGGCAAAACCCAAAACACCTTTAATCTTAATGCTATAAAAGATAATTAATAGAAACACACTGATTGAAAGTGCAAAAGTTGCGTTTAAATCAGTACTGGGAACGACACGCATATACTCCATCCCCATCATCCCGGCAACTGCAGGTAATATATCGACTGGAAATAAATCCATAAAGTTCCACATAAACACCCAGACAAAAATAGTCAAGCCAAGAGGCGCTATCAGAGCGCTTTTACCGTGAAAGGTATCTTTGACCTGCTGATCAACAAACTCGATAATCATTTCGACAAAAGCCTGCCCTGTCCCTGGCACACCAATAGTTGCTTTTTCAGCAGCAACTTTAAAAAACCAGATAAACAAAACACCTAGAACTGCAGAGAAAAACAAAGTATCCAAGTGCAATGTCCAGAAACCTTCGCCTACTGACAACGGTGTTAGATGGTGAACAATATATCCTGTTGCGCCTTCCGCCGCGTGTGCTTCAGTAGCCATTCTGCCTCGCTTTCAAAAAATTAATATTTGCGAATTAATAACGCAAACCAAAAAACTGTTAATGCTGAAATATAGGCCGTCAGCACAGCCAAAATATCTATCTTAGGATCTTGAAAAATAAGCGCAAAAATAATGACGGTGATAAACAGTTTTCCTGATTCTCCCGCATAAAATGATCGGACTATTTTTTTTACTTCTTGACCTTTGTGTTTATTGATTTTTCGAGCAAAATACCAATTAGGAATCAGTGCAGCCAGACCGCCATAAAATGCTGATTTAACACTTAAGGTACTGCCAAATAAGAAAAAACATGCAACAACAAACAAAACGATTAGAGCCTGTATGACAAGAATCTTGTTTACAACTGAGAGCCTAAGTAATTTTCTCACACAAAACCTGATCGAATAATTGAGGGAATTATATCTATCGGAACAGATTTAAGCAAGGATGGATTTTATGGTATTGGACAAATAAAACTGTTCTACCCTATTGGCAGCCTATCAACAATGCTAATGTGGTAAAAAAAATCATTTACATAAACCCTCTTCGGCTTTCCACAATCAACTGCTAAGCCCTGGGCATAGTCTATATATTACGCACAAAAATAGGAACGTGATGCAGAATAAGAACTCATTTATAATGCAAAAAATGTTTTTGTTTACTCTAAAAATACAGTGACTATCCTATTAAGAAACAATACATGCACGCCATGGCCACTCAAATGCTGTTCGTTGGCTTTTCAGCTTAATTTGCAATATATTGATAAAATTTTCACTTTCAGGCTTGTTAGCAAATGGCAAAACGATACAGAGCACTTTCTACCAAGCCCAGATGCAATCCCTGCGAGTGCCTTTGAGCTATCTGTCAACATCGCAAGAGGGATAAGCTAATATATAATTATTCCTCTACTTCTAATCGTTGCCCTGTCCTAACTGGCTAGCTGGATCGAACCGAAAGAGTCATCAAGCATTAAAATAAACCTTGCCGCAACTTGTATTCTTACCCTTATAGCCTATCGTTTCGCAATAGACATGAGTTTCCCGAAGTTATCTTATTTGAACCGTATCGGTGAGTTGATTTTATGGTCTACAATGCTGATTTTTACAGTTCTTCTAAGAGGCCGTTTATACTTCCTCTTACACAGAATACAGCAAATCCAATCAGACTCGAAAAATTGACCTTTGGTGTCGCTGTATTTTTCCATCCGCGTTAATTCTGGTTGCCGCTATAAGCTTTATAGTCTAATGATAAGCACACACAAAAGTGCAAAAATAAGACTTTTATCATTTGGCCTAAAGTCTCATTGCAGAATAATATTCGACTTAAGCAGCGAAGATTAATTGAATCCTCGCTCCTTAATGTTATTAAATAATCTAATCTTGATTACGCTTATTCAGAAAAGTCATTTTTTATTTCAAAGCGTAACACAATACCCTCTAATTCATCCAGGCTGTTATAGCTAATTATTACAGAGCCCTGGCCATTTTGCTTATGCTTAATTGTGGTTTTTGCGCCCACAAAATTTGTCATCGCCTCTTGCAAGCGTTGCGTGTCCCTATCCATTATTCTTTCATGCGCTTGCACCGAAACATGCGCTTTGTTTGCGGTTTTTTCTTGTTGCGCATCTTGAACTAATTTTTCAGTGACACGTACAGACAAGCCTTCTTCAGAGACTTTATTTGCCAGGGCAATTTGTTTTGCTGACTCCAGGCTCAGCAAAGCTCGCGCATGCCCCATTCCAAGCATTCCTTTTGTCAATAGCGCTTTAACTTCGCTTTCCAGGTCATTTAACCTTAATAAATTTGTTACTGCCACTCTTGACTTACCTACTGCCTCGGCAATTTGCTGATGGGTTAAATCAAATTCATTTATCAATCGATGAAAAGCTTCTGATTCTTCCAGTGGATTTAAATCCTCACGCTGAATATTTTCAATCAAAGAAATGGCAAGCGCTGCTCGATCATCTATTTCTTTTATTAGCACTGGCACATCCGCCAAACCTGCTAATTGTCCGGCTCGCCAACGACGCTCCCCCGCAATAATTTCGTAACGGTTATAGCCAACTTCCCTAACTATAATAGGCTGCACTATACCTTGAACTTTTATTGATTCAGCAAGCTCTTGCAAGCGCTCCGGATTTATATCTTTTCTAGGCTGGTATTTTCCGCGCTGTAAATATTCTACTGGCAAGGTTTGAGTATTATTTTTAACCGACTCCTTTACACCCATATCACCCATTAATGCGCCTAACCCCTTCCCTAAGCCTCTTTTTATTTCTGCCATAAGCTTATTTGTTTTCCTTCCTGATTAATTCACCAGCCAAAGCAATATAGGCAACCGCTCCACGAGAACTTCTATCATACTGTAAAACCGGCATACCATGACTTGGCGCTTCCGCAAGCCTTATATTTCGTGGCACGCAGGTCCGAAATACTTTATCTGCAAAATATTCAACCAATTGCTCTGACACATCCTTAGTCAGGCGGCTACGATTATCATACATAGTGCGCAGTATCCCCTCCAGATATAGAGTTGGATTAGCTTTTTCCTGTATATTGCGCAAAGTATCCATTAAGGCTGACAAACCTTCCAAGGCATAATACTCGCACTGCATAGGCACCAGGACACTATTGGCTGCAACCATCGCATTCAAAGTCAACATATTCAAAGAAGGCGGACAATCAATCAGAATATAGTCATACTCACCCTGAATTTGCTGTAGCGCATTTGCAAGACGTCGCTCGCGTTGTGTCATTTTCATCAACTGTACTTCCGCTACGGTCAAATCTGAGTTTCCGGCTATCACATCAAATTCAAATTCTGGCACAGGAATTATCATTTCAGAAACAGGCATATCTTCAAGCAATAAATCACAACTGGAATACGCCACATTGGATTTATCAATACCACAACCCATTGCAGCATTTCCTTGCGGATCCAGATCTATCAATAGCACTTTACGCTTTGATGCGGCTAATGATGCTGCCAGATTTACACTGGTTGTAGTTTTACCTACGCCCCCTTTTTGATTGGTTACTGCTATTATTTTTGTCATATTTTATTTATCCGCAGCACACACCGCTCAGCTTCAACACCTGGAACTACAATTGATTTAACCGAATAAGACCGGGTAATATTTTTTAACTCCTGCACAGGGATTTGCCCTTTCATCGCAATTAAAACCCCCTCAGACTGCAATAGATAATCAGTCAGAAGCATAATATCACTCAGGCTTGCAAATGCTCGACTCAAAACAGCATCATATTCACCATTACGAGCCAGGCTTTCCACTCGACCATGTACCACTTCGACATTTTTTAAATTTAATTCTAATATCGCCTGCTGCACGAACCGCGTTTTCTTTGAGTTACTATCTAATAATGTAAATTGCACGCTGGGCATAAAAATTGCCAAAGGAATCCCCGGCAAGCCCGCTCCTGTTCCTACATCAATAATTTTTTCACCTGTAATAAAAGGCAGTACGGTCAAGCTATCTAATATATGTAAACGCAGTATTTCATCCCGATCACGAATGGCAGTAAGATTAAATGCCTTATTCCATTTCTCGATCAGTGCCACGAAAGCCAGCAAGGAGTCAATTTGCGCAGCTGTTGCATCAAGACCTAATTGCTCTATTCCTGACTTTAGAAGATCACGACCACTACCCATTTTTCTTTTTCATATAAATAAGTAACAATGAGATAGCGGCTGGTGTTACCCCTGGAATTCTTGATGCCAGTCCCAATGTTTCAGGGCGCTGCTTTATAAATTTTTCGCGCACCTCATTAGATAAGCCTTTAACCAGATTAAAATCCAGATCTGCTGAGATATTTAAATGATCATAGCGCTTCGCTTTGACAATATCCTGCTGTTGTCGCTCAATATACCCTGCATATTTAGCCTGTATTTCAACTTGCTGCGCGACTTGCACAGAGGCTTCCAGCCCATCAGAAAAACTCATCAACTGCTCAACATCAACCTCAGGACGTCGCAACAAGTCCATCAGATTGGCTTCCTTAGTCAATACACTCCCCCATACTTCAGCGACTCGCTCTGCTTCAGGACTGTCTTTCCTTATCCACTTTGCTTGCAATGCCTTTTGTGTGCGGATAATGCTTTCCTGTTTTTCATTAAAAAACTCCCATTGCTGTTCATTGACTAGTTTTAATTCTCGCCCTTTTTCAGTTAAACGCAAATCTGCATTATCCTCGCGCAATAATAAACGATATTCAGCACGACTGGTAAACATCCGGTAAGGCTCTGTGGTTCCGTTAGCGATTAAATCGTCAATCATAACACCGATATAGGCCTCATCTCGCGCCGGACACCAACTCTCTTTACCTTGTGCTTTACGGGCAGCATTCAGCCCAGCAATTAAACCTTGGGCTGCCGCCTCCTCATATCCTGTTGTACCATTTATTTGACCGGCAAAAAATAGACCAGGCATGTATTTTGTCTCTAAAGAAGTTTTTAAATCTCTTGGATCAAAAAAATCATACTCAATCGCATATCCTGGCCTGACAATTTCTGCCTGTTCAAAACCCAACATAGTTCTCACAAACTGATACTGCACATCAAAAGGTAAACTGGTTGAAATGCCATTCGGGTAATATTCATTAGTGTTCAGGCCTTCAGGTTCTATAAAAATCTGATGAGAATTACGTTCGGCAAAACGCACCACCTTATCTTCTATAGAGGGGCAATAACGTGGCCCTACACCTTCAATCTCTCCTGTGTACATGGGCGAACGATCTAGCCCTCCGCGAATAATATCATGCGTTTGCTCGTTAGTTCGGGTTATATAGCAAGGGACTTGCCGGGGATGCTGATTGGCATTTCCCATAAATGAAAAAACCGGTACTGGCGTATCGCCATGTTGCTGCTCTAAGCGCGAAAAATCTATCGTACGACCATCAATTCGAGGAGGCGTTCCTGTTTTTAATCTACCGACCCTAAACGGTAACTCACGCAAGCGTGCAGCCAAAGCAATAGACGCTGCATCGCCTGCACGCCCGCCGGTATAATTCTGCAAACCTATATGAATTCTACCTCCCAGAAATGTACCCGCGGTCAAAACCACAGACTTTGCTTTAAACTGCAAACCCATTTGAGTTTCCACTCCAACAACAACCCCGGACTCGACCAATAAATCAGACACTACCTGCTGAAACAACATTAGATTTAACTGATTTTCCAGAACATTTCTAATGAATTGCTTGTATAGCGCACGGTCAGCCTGGCCACGGGTCGCCCTGACTGCAGGCCCTTTACTGGCATTTAAAATACGAAAGTGAATACCCGCATGGTCAATTGCACGCGCCATCACACCACCTAACGCGTCTATTTCCTTAACCAAGTGTCCTTTACCTATACCACCTACCGCAGGGTTGCAGCTCATTTGCCCCAAAGTATCAATACTTTGCGTTAATAATAACGTTTGCGCACCTGTGCGCGCTGCTGCCAATGCGGCTTCAGTGCCCGCGTGGCCGCCCCCAATAACGATAACATCAAATTCTTTTGTAAATTGCACAGACTTATTTTAAAATTAAATAAAATAGTATTTTAATTTGTTCGTAGGAGTTTTGCACAAAAGAAATGATATTATCGACAATCAGTAAGGAGTTAATCTGTGACGAAATGCAAAAAGCAGCTGAAAAACAGCGTACCTGAGACCAATAACCTAGTCGCTAAACACGCGCATTATTTTAACAAAGCAGTTATTTTCAAAGATAAAAGCAAATACCAGCGCAAAGCCAAACACAAAAGCTTCGACCCATTTTTTATGCGATGCATGCATTACATAAAAAATGGATCGAGGCCTCTCAATATCATCAAGTAATTTCTTAACACCACGAACATAGCATACACAAATAATCTGGCAGGAATAAAAAGCTCTGGCCTTTTTCTGATAACAGCAATAGTCAAGGCTCTTACACCCTTCTTTTCTCTTACAAAAATAGATAATTGCTTAATGCAACAAGCCGATCAGACGATTTTAGGCATAGCAGCACTGGTCAACCGGGTTATTTTAAGACTAAACTTTATTGAGGAAAAGGTCTTGTCCGGCCAAAACACCCTATAGATTTTCTTATATAGAAAAATAAACTGTTTAATTGAGTAGCGTCACTACTGCCACTCGGACGAACAGCGCCAACAAACAAATAATTTGCTAGAGCTTACTGAAAAACTTGACGGAAATGAAAACTAATCGAGAAGTCAATTAGTGAGGACCTTGACGGCCATGTTTATATAAAAAAGCCCAGAAAAGGATTCTGGGCTCTTTTCTAAAATTTCTTACAAAGAGATAGAGCTAGAAACTTTTTGCTTGCTACCATCAGGATTGTCCATACAACCAGTTCCGCCGATTAACATTAATGATATAGCTAGTAGTGATAATACTTTTTTCATGTCATCCTCCTCAGGATAGAAATTATTATTGTTGTTTCGTACTAATAAAAAGCACGGGACAATTTATATCATGGCAATAGTTTTGATGCAACACCATTTTTTAAAATTTGAATTTTAATCCTAAAAAAAACCACTTTAAGTATTAAATTTTTGTGCAATAAAATTTCCATAAAAAACATAAGCAATTGAAATAAAATAACCTTATTTAATAGCCTGTAGCTCTAATTGATAATGTTTTTTTTCCCAGGTGGCTATACCGACATTCTCCCAAACACCAGATAAATTGTCCTTACGTAAGTTAATGCGCCACTGCTCAGGAGAGGTTATTTTTTTATGCTTAATAATAAATCGTGCATGATTAAGATCCAATCCAACTTTATTTCCCCAGAACGCAGTCACCTTCATAATAAACTTGCTGAGCCTGTCCGAGTTAATATTAGGAGTCACTGCAATATTAGCCCACATGGAATGCACCCTCCCCCAGTTTGGAGCTAACATCCGCCCCTGCTTATTTACAAAAGGCAGCCACTGCTCATGCCCTTGCATATCAATATAAGTTATAGCAAATAAGTCTTCGTAGCCCTCAAAATGATCATGCAAATAAAGAGCATGCGGGGTAATACCTAGAAAAGTTGTAGATAGCATTAACACTGAATTACTCAGTAAACGCACTTGATTTACAACTGGGTTTTCAACACTTGATAAGTCATACAAACGGTACAAAAATCCATAATGAATAGTACTATTAAGCTGCAATATCACCAATATTAAAAAAATCTTAGCCATTCTGAATCTAAATTGCCTGGGCTTTTGCTCAGCATAATTCTCAAAAATTCGACTATATAAATCCACCGGGTAGGCTTTTGCCGAAACCGCCGGCAAACAAAATTCATCACACACATTACGTGCACGATTATCAGCAATACGCCGATAGATTGCTTTAGCTATATGATAGATACCTGGCACACGCATAAACCAGGCAAAAACAGCCAGATAACGCATTTTCTGGAAAACCTGTATATAAGTATCAACTCCCTCATAAACCTGTCCGTGCTGATCAACTGCATGCAAATCTGCTAATAAGACCTGCTGATCATACTCTTGTAACTGCGGCGCACTATCAGCCTGTGTTTGCAGATCCTTAAAAGCAACTCCCTGCAATAGATCAAAATGATTAATAATCGTTGCTGTACGATTACATAAAGGGCAATCACCATCATAAAACACAGCTAACTGAGGTGCCTGATAAATAAACTTATTAGCCAGTGCTGCCCACCAGGAAAAGGGCACCATTAAGATATAAACGGATAACATCCCCAAGCCAAAAGGATAAATATTAAAACTAATCGTGATACCAATATGCAAGCCAGCCCCTACTAGCAAAAAAATTGGGCGGAAGGAGCTTCGATAGAAGAGAAAGATAAAAGTAAATTGAAATACCAGTATCAAATAACCAATAAATTTTTGTAAAATTTCCTGATTTAACATCCACGATAAATCTAATGCCGACATATAATATGGCATTGAGGATGGCAACCACCCCCCTAAACCGTTAAGCCAATGTGGTGCAAATAGCTTATGTATTGCGGAGTCAAAATATAGAAAACCCAGGCAAATTAATACCGGGAATAAAAAACTCAGAACACTACACCTTTTAGATAAAATAGGATTATCCTGATATTTGAATTGCAACTTATACAGTAAATTATCAATCGATAAAGCTCGCCCGATAGGCATAAATATTAGAAAAAAACCGACACCAATCATAAACAAATCAAAGCCTCCATCAAAATCTCGCTGCATGGGCGTGAAATTTACGAAAACTATCCAGAAAATATAGTTTGCAATGATGGCAGCCTGACTACGATAACCAACAATAACGCACCCAGCGACCATTGCCCATAAGCCCAGAAATAGCGGGATCATCGGAAATTCGACATCTATATAAGGTATAGGATCAAAAATAAGGTGATTAAAATAGAGCAGAAATATAATTTCCTGAAACGCAACTATTCCATAAAAGATACGAAACATGCCAATAATAAAGGCAGGTGCTGAGCGCAAATAATAGCGTTCAATAACATGTGAAACAATGCTTAGCATTTGATACTCATCTGAATGTAATAATACTACAAATTATAATGGAATTTTGCGGATAAGACAGCGTTTAGGCTTTAGAGTGTTTTTTGATGAAAGCAAAGCAAGAGCAATTAAAATAGCAAAAAAATGCACTTAAAATAGCGAAGGACCTTAAAATTGACTACAGACTATAAACGTTCATAGCCAGCAAAAACATACGGAGAATCTTTAACGAAGTTTACAAAAGTAACAGGCATAAAAAAACCCGCAAGTCAAAAACTCGCAGGCTTTTTAGCAAGAATAAATAAAGCGTATTACTTATTCGTCGTCTTCATGCTCTGCGAAAACCCATTTTACGAAGAAATAACCAGCAGCTATAACTACTGCAGCGATAGCCATACCTTCTGGCTCTTTTAACATTTCAGTAACGTCTAATATTGCACCCATGAGTGTCCTACCTTCTTGTAATTTATTATAGTTATTACGTCAAAATTATGACAGTAAATGAACTTAATATAATACGTGATCATTTTTTGAAGTCAACAATTACTTATTCAGTTTAATCAAAAGCAGCTTAGCTCCCTCGCCAACCACCTAATTTGTAAAGTAGTATCTAATCCTATCTAAGGACTATATTTTTTACTGATAAATTGTCATAATAAAGCCGAGATGTTTATAATGCGATTTGCTTAAATATTTCTGTGGTCCATATGACCCAGAATAGAAATAATTTTGTAGGTATAAGGTTTCAAAAAAATAACTAAAAAATTAAGGGGATAACAATGTTTGGTGGTGTATTAACAATTTTGATTGCAATCTGGATATACAGATCAGCAGTACGGGCTAAAACGGGGAACGTAATAATTTGGACAGCAGGTGCAGCATTGTTGTTTATTGTTGTTCAGGTACTGTTTTACAATATAAATATATTTATTATCGATGGTTTCAGTAATGATGTAGGCGGTGAATATGATCGAGATCTGATCGCTATTGGGGACAGGGTAACAAGTAGCGGTGGCGGTGGAGGCCTTCAAGAAGGGTTCTTTGGTACTATATTAGGTATCCTTTTCGAAATTATGCCTCTATTTATGGGCTGGCTAAGCGTTGCGTTTATTAGAACAAAATATATGCTAAAACAAGATCTTAATATAGCAAATCTTGTTAGTGGCATTACTGATGTTTTTGTGGGCATTAAAAACAGCTTCAAAACATCAGAATAATTTTTCACTCTCATAGCACGGAAAAAGCCCAGCCTCAAACTGGGCTTTTTGCTTTGCAACAGACAGAAGTTGACTGCTTAAAGCGATATCCTTAAAGAATAAACGCTACAATAGCGACCAATGATATAATAAAAAGTACTGTCGCAATTGCTCCGACAATTAAATAACTAGACAAAGAGCCTTGCTCAAAGTCTCTTTCGCGATTTGCTTTACTTTGCACTCCAATAGCGGCTGCAAGCACGCTTTGAATAACCTGTTTAAGTTTAGGCTTAGACATAAACCCTCCGTATATTTAGAGTAATTATATAACGCCGCCAAGTAAACCATCTTTAGCCTTACGAAGCAAACCCAATAGCAACAACGTCAAGTGATCCTCATGAACAAAAAAGAATTTTTAATCCAGCAACTTTCTCAACGCATTTTATTTTTAGATGGCGCAATGGGCACAATGATTCAAGGCTATCACCTTGAAGAAAAGGATTATCGAGGTCAGCGTTTTAGTGACTGGGATTCTGATTTAAAAGGCAATAATGATTTATTATCACTGACTCAACCGGATATAATTAAAGCCATTCATAAAGCTTATCTGGATGTTGGTTGCGATATCATCGAAACCAACACCTTCAATTCCACTACGATTGCCATGGCTGATTACAACATGGAGTCTCTGGCCTATGAGATCAATTTTGAATCCGCAAAAATAGCCAGACAAGTGGCCACCGAAACCACTTTGCAAACACCTGACAAACCTCGCTTTGTGGCTGGAACAATAGGACCAACTAATAGAACAGCCTCCATGTCACCTGATGTGAATGCCCCTGCATTTCGTAATATCAGCTTTGATGCCTTAGTTGAAGCCTATAGTGAAGCAGTAAAAGGGCTGGTAAATGGTGGTGTGGACATATTGCTGATTGAAACTGTTTTTGATACCTTGAATGCAAAAGCGGCAATTTTTGCCATAGACCAATACTTTGAGCAACATAATATAGAATTACCGGTAATGATTTCAGGCACGATTACCGATGCTTCAGGGCGAACATTGTCAGGACAGACAGCACTCGCCTTCTGGAATTCACTAAGCCATATAGAGCCTATTTCTATCGGCTTTAACTGCGCTCTCGGCGCACAAGAAATGCGCCAATATATAGAAGAGCTATCAACCCATGTTGATACTTACATCTCTGCCCACCCTAATGCGGGCCTACCAAATGAATTCGGTGAGTACGACGAAACACCTGAAGAGATGGCGACAGAAATTGCTGACTGGGCAAAAAATGGTTATTTAAATATTATCGGTGGCTGTTGCGGTACTTCTCCTGAGTATATCAAAGCGATTATTGATGCAGTAAGTCCGTATGCACCCAGAAAAATACCCAAGATAGAAACACGCTGTCAATTAGCAGGACTGGAACCTTTTTCTATTGGCACTGACTCGTTATTTGTCAATGTTGGCGAACGCACTAATGTCACTGGTTCAGCGCGGTTCAAACGCCTTATTGTTGAAGAAGAATATGATACCGCCTTAGATGTTGCACGCGAACAAGTTGTTAATGGCGCGCAAATTATAGACATCAATATGGATGAAGGTATGCTGGATTCCAAAGAAGCAATGGTGCATTTTTTAAATCTGATCGCTTCCGAGCCTGACATTTCCAAAGTACCCATTATGATAGATTCATCAAAATGGGACATTATTGAAGCGGGTTTAAAGTGCATTCAAGGAAAAGGGATCGTTAATTCCATTTCCATGAAAGAAGGTGAAGAAGCCTTCATCTATCATGCCAGATTAGTGCGTCGTTATGGCGCGGCAGTTATTGTGATGGCTTTTGATGAGGAAGGCCAGGCCGACACCTTTGCCAGAAAAGTCG
Source organism: uncultured Methylomonas sp. (assembly GCA_964459125.1). Taxonomy (GTDB): domain Bacteria; phylum Pseudomonadota; class Gammaproteobacteria; order Methylococcales; family Methylomonadaceae; genus Methyloprofundus. The sequence continues at coordinate 30,333 of CAYWLM010000019.1, forward strand.
AAATTTGCCAACGCGCCTATAAAATTCTCGTCGAGCAAGTCGGCTTTCCTCCCCAGGATATTATTTTTGACCCGAATATCTTTGCCATCGCCACGGGGATTGAAGAGCATAATAATTACGCCGTTGATTTCATTCAGGCCACTTGCGAAATTAAACGTACCTGTCCACACGCCATGATATCTGGCGGGGTATCCAATGTATCCTTTTCCTTTCGCGGTAACAATCTGGTACGTGAAGCCATTCATGCAGTATTTCTATATCATGCCGTACAAGCCGGCATGGATATGGGGATTGTCAATGCCGGACAACTCGCTATCTATGCAGATATTCCTGATGAATTACGCAATGCAGTTGAAGACGTTGTACTAAACCGCGACACGAACGGAACCGACAGACTATTAGAGATTGCCGAAAAATACCGTGGTGATGCCGTTGTTAACAACAAAGAAGATTTAGAATGGCGCAGCCTACCTGTCAATAAGCGCCTAGAATACGCCTTAGTCAAAGGTATTACCGATTATATTTTAGAGGATACCGAACAAGCACGCCTGCAAGCTGAAAAAACGCTACATGTTATTGAAGGCCCACTAATGGATGGTATGAATGTTGTTGGCGACTTATTCGGTGCAGGTAAAATGTTTTTACCTCAAGTGGTAAAGTCTGCGCGAGTGATGAAACAGTCGGTCGCCTATTTAATGCCCTTTATGGAAGCAGAAAAATCAGGTGTAATACAAACTAATGGTACTATCTTGATGGCTACCGTTAAAGGTGATGTACATGATATAGGCAAAAACATCGTCGGCGTGGTTTTACAATGCAATAATTACTCAATCATTGATTTAGGTGTAATGGTGCCAACCGCAAAAATCTTGCAGGTCGCCAAAGAAAAAAATGTTGATATTATTGGCTTAAGTGGCTTAATTACACCCTCTTTGGAAGAAATGGTTCATGTTGCTAAAGAAATGCAGCGTCAGGGCTTTTCCATTCCGTTAATGATTGGCGGTGCAACCACATCGCGCGCGCATACTGCCGTAAAAATTGAAGAAAATTACACCGGTGCAACTGTGTATGTCCCCGATGCCTCCCGTGCGGTTGGTGTTGCCGGTAACTTACTCAGTTCAGAGCACAAACAAGCCTATGTGCAAGGCATTCGTGATGAATATGCGGCAGTCCGTGAACGCCATAAAGGGCGTAAAGCAAAAACCAAACAACATAACCTGGAAGCTGCGCGTGCTAATAGATTTGTCTGGGAAAACAACAAACCTGTCCCACCAAAAAAATTAGGCATTGAGGTCATTGAACGTTTTCCGTTGGAAACGCTGGTTTGGTATATAGACTGGACGCCTTTTTTCCAAACCTGGGAACTGGCCGGCCGTTATCCAGAAATATTTGATGACGAGCTCGTAGGTACTCATGCCCGCGCCTTGTTTGAAGATGCTCAAGTGATGCTCAAGCAAATTATCTCCGAAAAGTGGATACAGGCTAATGCTGTTATTGGCTTTTTCCCCGCTAATAGCGATGGTGATGATATTATTTTATATACTGATGAATCACGCACAGAACAACTGGTCGTGTTACATCATTTGCGCCAGCAAAATATTAAAGCACCTGGACGACCCAATTATTGTTTATCTGACTTTGTTGCGCCGAAAGACAGTGGCCAGGCTGATTATATCGGTGCCTTTGCGGTAACCTCAGGAATCGGTATAGAAAAGAAATTAGCCGAGTTTGAAAGCCAGCATGATGATTACAATGCCATTATGCTTAAAGCACTTGCCGACCGCTTAGCAGAAGCTTTTGCGGAATATATGCATCGTGAAGTGCGTAAGAACCACTGGGGCTATATAGATGATGAGGAAATAAGCAATGAAGATCTTATTAAAGAAAGTTATAAAGGAATCCGTCCAGCACCGGGTTACCCTGCTTGTCCTGATCATACTGAAAAGACCAAGTTATTTGAGCTGTTAAATGTTCAAGCCAATACCACTATTGAATTAACCGAAAGTTTTGCCATGTACCCCACGGCAGCAGTGAGTGGCTGGTATTTTTCACACCCCGATTCGCAGTATTTTAATATCGGAAAAATAACCACCGAACAACTGGAAGATTATGCCAGGCGCAAAGGTCTTTCTGTTGAAGAAGCAGAACGCTGGCTGGCTTCACATTTACACTAAAAAATCCAGGAGGTGTGATATTCAAACAACGCTGCCAAACTGGCAGTTCTGAATTTACCACAATTCTGGTTTCATTAAACCCGCATTGCTAGCCCAGACAGGTCATTTATGAACACTAAACAACTACGCGCCACCTATCAGTTAAAAATATCCTTAGAAGACTCTAAACCGCCCATCTGGCGACGCTTGCTAGTAAATAACGATATTAAATTAGATACATTTCACTTGGCCATACAAATTTCGATGGGCTGGACAGATTCTCATTTACATCAGTTTATAACTAAAGATCGTGAATTCTATGGCATCAAAGATGATGACTTTGATTTTGACACAAAAGAAGAAAGCAAGTTTCGCTTATCTCAACTACTCAAACATGAAAAAGATTACTTAATCTATGAATATGATTTTGGTGATAGCTGGATACATAAAGTTAGCTTAGAAAAAATACTCCCTTTTGACCCGGACAAGAAACTTCCTTACTGCGTCATCGGCAAACGCGCTTGCCCACCCGAGGACTGTGGTGGTGTCTGGGGTTATGCAGATTTATCCGTTATCCTGGAGGATCCAGAGCATGAGGACTATGAAGAAATGCTAGACTGGATTGGAGGTGAGTTTGATCCGGTCACCGTAGACAGAAGAGAAATCAATCAGTTATTGCTGGAATATTGCCGTTAAATCATAAAGTATGAAGCACTACCTGCTGTTACTTATTAGCACTATTCTGGTCAATAACTTTGTTCTGGTAAAGTTTCTTGGACTATGCCCTTTTCTTGGTGTATCCAGAAGACTGGAATCTGCAATTGGTATGGGCCTGGCTACAACTTTTGTCTTAACCCTTGCTTCGGTTAGCAGTTATCTGATGTATGAATATCTGCTATTACCTCTAGATTTACAGTATTTACGCACCATTAGCTTTATCGTTGTGATTGCCGTCGTCGTACAACTCACCGAAATTATTGTGCATAAGTTCAGCCCTGTTTTACACCGCTTATTAGGTCTATATTTACCCTTAATAACCACTAACTGTGCAGTTTTGGGAGTTGCTTTATTAAATATTCAGGCTGAACACAGCTTTGTAGAATCTATTATCTTTGGCATAGGCACTGCACTTGGCTTTACTCTGGTATTAGTTCTATTTGCCGCACTACGCGAGCGTATTGATGTTGCTGATGTCCCCGTTCCTTTTCAAGGTGCTTCGATAGGATTAATTACGGCCGGCTTAATGTCTATGGCCTTTATGGGGTTTATTGGGCTAGCCTGATGATATTACTGTGTTTCTTATTCGCTCTACTAGGTCTGGGCCTAGGCTATGCAGCCAGATATTTAAAAGTACAGGGGGATCCTTTAGTCGAACAAATTGACGCTTTATTACCTCAGACTCAATGTGGTCAATGCAAATATCCAGGTTGTCGCCCTTATGCAGAAGCCGTAGCCAGTGGTGCAGCCGATATCAACCAATGCCCGCCCGGAGGCGAAGAAGGCGTTGCCGCACTTGCCAATCTCTTAGGTGTAACTGCAAAACCTTTAAATGCTGATTTTGGCAAACCCGACATACCCGCAGTAGCCTTTATTATTGAACAAGACTGCATAGGCTGCGTAAAATGCATTCCACCTTGTCCGGTCGATGCCATATTAGGTGCAGCCAAACAAATGCACACGGTGATTGCCTCTGAATGCACAGGCTGCAAGCTCTGTATCGCACCATGCCCTGTTGATTGCATTATTATGCTGCCACTAGAAACTAAGCCTGGCCAATGGCAATGGATAGCTAACAATGATTAAACAATGGCAATTTCCTGGAGGAATAGCGCTAAATGGTCATAAACAGCTTACTGAAATAAGCGAGTCTACCCTGCCATCTGAGTTAATTTATCCTTTATTGCAACGCTCGGATTGCTATGCCAGCCCTATCGTTCATCAAGGCCAGCGCGTACTTAAAGGAGAAGTAATTGCATCCTCGCAAAATCCTACAGCTACCCCGATTCACGCTGCCAGCTCTGGTGTTATAAAAGCAATCGCACCACGTATAATCGCACATCCTTCAGGTCTGGCTGATACCTGCATTATTATTGAAACCGATGGTCTGAATGAAGCATATCCCGCTAACCCATGCGTCAACTATCAGCTCGAAACGCCCGAAGAATTACGTAATAAAATCGCCCTGGCAGGGGTTGTGGGATTAGGTGGCGCGGCCTTTCCCACCGCAGTAAAATTGCAAGCTCAACAACCTATTCATACCCTTATTATTAATGGCGCAGAGTGCGAACCTTATATCAGTTGCGATGCAAGTTTGATACAAGCCTGTGCACAGCAAATCGTACAGGGCGCTTTAATTATGCAGTATATCTTGCAAGCAGAAAGTTGCATCATTGCCATAGAAAATACCATGCATATTGCACAGCAAGCATTGCTTGAGGCGGCAAATCAGCAGAACATTCAATTAGTCACGGTGCCCACTATTTACCCCACAGGAGGAGAGAAACAATTAATTGAGGTTTTAACGGGAATAAAGATACCCCCCAGCATATTACCTGCCACACATGGATTTGTATGTCAGAATGTTGGCACCGCCTATGCGATTTATCAGGCAATATGTCTGGGAATACCGCTTACGGAACGTGTCATTACAGTGACAGGCAAAGGTATAAACCTAGCCAAAAATATACGCGCAAAAATAGGCACGCCAATAAAACATTTAGTTGAACAATGTGGTGGTTACACGCAAAACATACAGCGCCTGATTATGGGCGGTTCTATGATGGGTATCGCACTCAGCTCTGATGATATCGCCGTGATTAAAGCGACTAACTGCTTGTTGGCAATGACCTCCAGCGATCTAGCAGAGGGTCAACCAGCCATGCCTTGCATACGCTGTGGTGACTGTGCCACTGTCTGTCCTACTGAATTACTCCCGCAGCAACTTTATTGGTATAGCCGCAGCAATCAGTATGAGCAATGCCTGGACTATCAATTGTTTGACTGTATAGAATGCGGTTGTTGCGATATAGTCTGCCCCAGTCATATACCTTTAGTACAGAGCTTTCGTGCCGCAAAAGGCGAACTTATCATAAAAGAAAAACACGCAGCGCAGGCTAATATTGCAAAAAAACGTTATCAAAATCAACAACAACGCAGATTGAAAGAAGAGCAAGAAAAGTTGGCAAAAGCTGAAAAACGTCAGGCAGCGATTGATAAAATGAAAGCCGCAGCGGCTAACAGAAAAAAAGCTGACTATTAACCACAGTCTCTGGTAGGTTTCCGGGGCACCTGTTTACAATAAATACCATATCAACTATAGTGCGTACTTATGTACATCATGGATGTAAAAAATGTACCTCAGATACATCAGCTTTGATAGCAGTTAAATGCAAAACCTCTCTAAAAACATCATCAGTAAAAATAAAGGGGCTGATTCCTTTAGGGACTGGTAGGGACTGGGGTCAAGTCTTGTCTTTTGCCTTTTTAATTATTTTGCTAACTCGACTATAATGGATGGAAAAGTAATC
>CAYWLM010000020.1:0-35268 GCA_964459125.1 uncultured Methylomonas sp.
TTCCTGCTAAAAGCATGCAGGAATGACGAAGATAGCTGAGAGTTATGGGTAATCATGTAAGTATTTGCATGTTTGGAGTTATTGATAAGTATGGAGAAATAAAGCAGATTTATAAGTATGCAGATCGACACTTACGAAGCTGGTTTCCAAAGTTACCTAGCTATACAGCCTTTGTTCAGCGACTCAATAAAGTTGCAGATATTTTCGCTCCTTTATTGGAAATCATACAACAGGAACAAGAAGCGAAAAACACTGAACAAGTCTGGCTGGTTGATTCATTTCCTGTTGCATTAGCCAAACAGGGACACCGGTTCAAAGCTTGTGTTGCTTCTGGATTGGCCAATGCAGGTTATTGTGCAACAAAGAAATTGTATTTTTAGGGTGTTCGAGTTCATGTCATAGCACGACGTCAAGCGGGTACGCTTCCATGCCCAGAATATATCGGCCTAAGGAGTGCAAGCGAATATGCTGGCAAGGTCTTTGATTATATTCGACCTTCCCTACACAATAATAAACTATACGGTGACAAAGCTTAGCAAGGGCCTGATGCCAAAGCGGTTGAGCAGAACCTACAATTAACCGTACTGACGCCGGTTAAAAAATAAAAGGGACAAAGAACCACAGGAGCAATGGCTATCGACTGCTGTTTCTCGCATGCACCAAGCCAATGGAGACTTTGTTTGGCTGGATAGAAGAAAAAACAGTGATTAAATGCGCTGGCAAAGTCCGTTCTTGCAACCGGTTGATGGTTCACGTGTTCGGAAGCAGCGGCTATGTTTTTCTGGAATTACCTACGTGTGAGCTCTTAATTCACATGTTAGTAGTTTAGTAAGGATACAATGAAAAAAACAAAAACAACTATAACTAGGATTAAGTTACTTAGTTTATTTATTTAGTAGAGAAGAGGGGGGTAGAGCAAGTACTTTTACACATCAATCCCGTCACAGTAACGAGAGATTATTGATTGATATGGTAGTAATTAGGTATTAAATTTCACTTTGTCGATAACTAGCTGGTTCTTGTATGATACAAGGCAGTTTAGGTATTGATTGAGAGAGGATAATTGATTAACTACTTACAAGATAACCCTGTAAGCTATTGTATATGAATAGATAATTGGGGTGGACGATGGGGCTCGAACCCACGACAACCGGAATCACAATCCGGGACTCTACCAACTGAGCTACGCCCACCATAATGGTGTGTTCTTTAAGGAAATGGTACGCTTGACAGGAGTCGAACCTGTGACCCTCGGCTTAGAAGGCCGATGCTCTATCCAGCTGAGCTACAAGCGCATTGTATTGGTCGGGGTAGAGGGATTCGAACCCCCGACATCCTGCTCCCAAAGCAGGCGCGCTACCAAACTGCGCTATACCCCGATACACTCATAAGTTCAATTACTACGCTAGCAATTAATGCCTTAAAGAGCTGACTATTATAGCTGTTTTTTAAAGTCGGTCAATAATTATTTAAGGTTTTATAATTTTTTTTCGACTAATTGATAAATCTCTTCTGCATTTATATCTGCACCTTTGAGTATCACGGCTAGTTCTGCTAGTTTTTCTTCGGCAAAAGGCCTGTCTTTCAGGCTGGCGGCATTAATATAAACATTCAAGGCTGCACTTTTTAGCCCGGCATAAGCCGACATCACCGCGACTCCTGCATCACTAATGACATTCAAGTTGCCCTTATCTGCCGCTTCATGGCTTAATTCTATCGCTTCCGCACAGGCTTTGGCGCAGCTTAAGGGTACTAGTGTTGCCTCGCGCAATGCCGTCTGGATTTGCTGACTACGAACGGCTTTTTCCTGCTCTGATTCTTTTGCCAGGCCATAGGCTGCCATCAATTGACTAAACACATCAACATCGGCCTGAATCATCCCGGTTAAGGCCGTACGTAGCGATTCGGATTTGCTTAATAAAGCCTGCATATCCGCTTCAACTTCTGCGTATTTTGCTTTACCTATGGTTAAATTACATACCATACTGGTTAATGCCGTTGATTGTGCGCCTAGTAATGCTGCTGCACTTCCACCACCGGGTGTCGGTGCTTTGCTAGCCAGCTCATCAAGATATTGCTGTATGGATTTGTCTTTTATTTCAGTCATATAGTGTATTTTCAGCAGCGCAAAAGTGTCAGCAGAAGCACGAAAGGCATCTTTAACATTGATGCGCTGCGTGCCTCAGCACATCCTATGCAGGTATTATCTGATTATATTGTGTTGTTTTTTATCTGCCCATGTTCTCAAGCAGTTTTATTCACGGCGCCAGTTGGTGCCTGTGGCAACATCTTCCAGAACGATGCGCTGCTGCTTTAAGTCCTCCCGGATTTTATCCGCGAGCGCCCAATTCTTGTCTTGCTTTGCCTGTAGACGCTGCTCAATGAATTGTTCAATTTCCTGCTCGCTTATACCACCTTCATTTACGGTATCTCCAGCCTGCAAAAAATTTTCCGGATCATCTTGCAAGATGCCCAGTACATTAGATAGCTCTTTTAGTTCAGCGGCTAATTGGGATGCAAGTTCGGCATCATTGTTTTTTTCTTTATTCAATTCTCTCGCCATATCAAATAATACCGCTACGGCAACTGGCGTATTAAAATCATCGTCCATTGCCTGTTTAAATCGCCTGCTATATTCACTGCTTTTTCCTGCTATTACCGGAACTCCGCGCAAGGCTGTATATAAACGAGTCAATGCAGCTCCTGCATCATCCAGTTGCTCGTCCGAATAATTAAGCGGGCTGCGATAATGACTGGACATTACAAAAAAACGCACCACTTCAGGTCTATATTGCTTTAATACTTCTCTGACAGTGAAAAAATTACCCAATGACTTGGACATTTTTTCTTCATTTATACGCACAAAGCCATTATGCATCCAGGTATTAACAAATTTTTTACCGGTTGCGCCTTCAGACTGGGCAATTTCATTCTCATGATGGGGAAATTGTAAATCCATACCGCCACCATGTATATCGAAATGATGCCCTAGGCATCTCGTTGCCATGGCTGAACATTCTATATGCCAACCCGGCCGACCTCTTCCCCAGGGCGAATTCCAGTAGGGTTCATCTACTTTGGCCTTTTTCCAGAGCACAAAATCAAAGGGATTTTTTTTTGCCTGATCGACTTCGACTCGCTCGCCCGCCTGTAATTCATCCAGTTTTTTGCCTGATAAAGCACCATAATCGGCAAATTTATTCACTGCATAAAAAACATCACCATTGCTTCCAGTGTAAGCCAGACCTTTTTCAAATAAGGCGGTAATCATCAGGATAATATCATCCATTGATTTAGTGGCTTTGGGCTCCATATCGGGTGGTAATACGGCTAAGGCACGCTCATCTTCATGCATTGCATCAATAAAGCGTTGCGTTAACGCGCCAATCTCTTCATTATTTTCATTTGCGCGCTGAATGATTTTATCGTCTATATCGGTGACATTGCGCACATACGTTAAATCATAACCTGAATAGCGTAAATATCGAGCAACAATATCAAACACTACCATCACTCGCGCATGTCCAATATGACAGTAATCATACACGGTCATCCCACAGACATACATGCCTACCTTCCCTTCAACTCGCGGTGTGAAAACTTCTTTGCTACGCGTCAGGGTATTATATATTTTTAACATTTAGGCGATATTATTCCGGATCTTTTATTAAAAGTACTCAAAAGCATGAGTTTAATTAACTAATTTTCTAATATTAACCCTTCTCTTTCAAGCTAAAAACGCATAGAATTTATGTTTTGCATCTATTTACAGTGAGTACTATGCGTTCTTTAATTCTTTTTTTGATGCTTTCTTTATCTTCAACCTATTCTTTTTCAACGGAAAATAAAATGTCAGAGACACACCCTAAAGTCAAGTTCACTACTACCGCTGGTGATTTTATTATTGAACTTAATGCTGAAAAAGCCCCAATCACAGTGGAAAACTTTCTTACTTATGTTAACGAAGGCTTCTACACAGGGACTGTTTTTCATCGTATTATTCCTGGCTTTATGGCTCAGGGCGGCGGTTTTGATACCAGCTTTAAACAAAAAGCAACTCACGATACAATTAAAATTGAAGCCGATAATGGTTTAAAAAATGAGCGTGGCACTGTCGCCATGGCACGTACCGGGGTTCCTGACTCTGCATCATCTCAATTCTTTATTAACTATAAAGATAATGACTTCTTAAACCATAGCGCACCCACACAAAATGGCTGGGGTTATGCTGTATTCGGTAAAGTAGTTGAAGGCATGGATGTTGTTGATGAAATGGCAAAAGCACCAACAGCTACTCGCAATGGACATCAGGATGTGCCTAAAACAGATATTATTATTGAAAAAGCTGAAGTTATTAGCGAGTAATCCCACATAGCAAATTAAGTACATGGAGCGGGCTTTAGTCCGCTCTAGCTTAAATATCTTGTAAGATTGACATTAAAGCATCCGGCTTTTTTATCCCTTCTCAGCCTATATTAAAATCATGCGCAATGAAACTCTGTTTATTTCAGACTTGCATCTAACCATTGAACGACCTGAAGTAACGCGTAAGTTTATAGAGCTATTAACCACTCGCGCCACTCAAGCCCATGCTTTATATATATTAGGTGATTTATTTGACACCTGGATTGGGGATGATGATTTTAGCCCGCCGATTAGCACGGTAAAAAAACATCTAAAAGCACTCACAGATCAGGGTACCGCTGTTTTTTATATACATGGTAATCGCGATTTTCTGATCGGTAAACGCTTTAGTAAACAAACAGGAGTCACTTTACTGGATGAATATAGCGTCATTGATCTCTATGGAACGAGTACTTTACTGACGCATGGCGATTTGTTGTGTACCGATGACCTGCCCTATCAAGAATTCCGTATCAAATCACATTCAACTGAATGGCAAGAAAATGTTTTATCCAAGCCTTTGATATTCAGATTGTTATATGCACGCTGGTATCGTTTACGCAGTTTTTTCCATAAGCGTAAAAAATCTCAGGATATTATGGATGTTAACCAGCAAACCGTTGAACAGCTTATGGCAAAATATCAGACTATGCGTTTAATTCACGGCCATACCCATAGACCAGCAGTTCATGATTTACAGATAAACGGGCAAGATGCACAACGCTTTGTACTTGCGGAGTGGAAAAAAGACAGCGCCAGTTTATTGTCCTGGTCGGAATCTGGTTATAAAGTGGAGTCGATTTAAGCAAATTTCTGCAAGATGATGATTGCGATCACAAAGCCAGTGCCTTACTAGAACTTGTTGTTTGTTTTTATTAGTATCAAACGAAACACTCAGTGGAAAGAAGCAAAGTACAATTCGAATACAGTGTAGGATTACACAATCGAAACACATCAATATAACTAATGAAATAATTACAATAATCTCTTCATGGTCAACACAAATAACATCGTCTGGAATCAGCCCCCCTTTCTAAATACCTGCATTAGTGAACTGAAGTCCGCTCTATATTAATTATTCCTTGATTTTATCTCCGTTCAATAAGCGGTAAACAGACACACAGCCAGCACAACAAAAGCGCTTTATGCCTTCTTCTTTTGTCTCTACCGTAAATCCCTCTATCTGGACTGCAAGCCCACATAGGGCGCATTTAACTATACTCTCACTCATTATGCTTCTTCAACTCATTCTCAGTTTGGGAAAATATGCGTGAACTACGCGTTATTGAATCTATCTGCATACCACTGGGTAAAATAACTGGAGGGTTTATGAATACCCGTGCGTAAATAATGTAAAGTATATTCATTGTTAATAGTCGACTTTAATATTTGTTTGGCATAATCAGTACCACAAAAAAGTAATTGGTCCCCTTCTTTGATTTTATGGTCATTCGAAGGTAATATTATCTCTTTGCCTTCAGACTGTATAACAAACAGCATTAAATCTAGCTCTTTCTCACGGTTCCGGGGATCGGCAATGATATCACCCAACAACACATCAAAACCTTGATCTAAACACTGAATCACAGCTCTACTTTTTTCTCGAGTAAAATCAATTGTTACCAGTAAGGGTTTGCTATCACCTATTTTTTCTCTTAAAGTACTGATAACCTGTTTGATATCATCATCCCGACCTGGCTCCCTTGCCAATAAATATCGAAAAAAGTGTTTTAATAAAGGAGCTATCAACAATAACAGGATTTTTCTTGCTGTGACCAAAGTAGGCTGCATAATCATATCAGCATCCGCTTTAGCGAAAGCCAGTTCGTTTTGATGACTATTTTGCCTTACGATAGTAAATAAATTCTGATTCAGACTACGCGCATTTAATAATACACTTAAATTCTGACCATCATCATCTGCGGCTGCCAACAACCCTACCGCATGATCAATCCCTGCTTTCTTCAATGTTTTGGCATTTGCTCTACCCGTAATATAGGTTTCAATTTCTTCTTCTTTTTTGCGTGAATGCGGATCAATAACAGCTGTTTTTATACCATTCATGGTTAAAACATGATTCGCCTCCATACCCATGCGCCCATAACCAGAAATAATCCAGTCGCCAACGGGCGGATGCACATACGATTCAAGATTTGCGCCTTTATCACCAACCAGCCAATTATTTAAGGCATAAAACGCAGGATTATTGATACAGGCATTTAATACTTTAGCAAACGTTTTAAAGGGATCGACAATATGCACTTCTCCCCCTAAAGTCGCCAATGTTTCTTCAAAAACATCCATTTTAGACATGGTAAGAATACCAACATCTGGGTTCAATAAACGCGCAACAGCCGAAATCTTAAGATTAACATCTTCAATACTCGTAATGGCAACCACCGCTTTACAATATTCGCTGGTTACACCCGCTTCCAGTAAATGTCTGGGGATACTGGCATCAGCGCATAAACCCGGCACAACGGTTTTATAATTACGTAATTTTAAAGCCATTACACGCTCTGCACTCTCATCTATAACAACGGCATGCAAACCTGCATCATTTAAACCTCTTACCAGTACGCTGCCGGTATCACCAAAACCACAGATAATATAAAAAGGTGCACCGATACGATTAACACTTAAAGCAAAACGCAATTCATCTACAGCACGCTTAAAAAATACATTCTGGAATAAACGTACAATACTACCCAGTGCATAAAACCAGGTGACGACACTGACATAAAGACATGCTATTGCCCACAAACGTTGTGCATCACTGAATGCAAAAGGAATTTCACCGAACCCGGTCGTGGTTGCGGTATAGGTCATAAAATAAAATGCATGGAAAATACTTAAATACTCTACTTTTCCATCTATTTCAGGGCCGGGAATAGACACCATGCCAAAAATAGCAACCGAATATACAGTTATTAAGGCAATTAAAGGCGTGCGCATCTCGCGCATAACAATAAAACTAACACGGCTTAGCTCATCGCTGGTGTACATAGACTATTCTCGAATATAAAGTGTTAAATAAACATCTGACTGTTATATCCTTGATATCAAGGTTTCGGAAACCAGAATAATAACTGAAATAACATTAGCAACTAATGCTCCACCGGCAAGAGAAACAATACTGGTAATAACTTCAGGCGTAATCCCTGTGCCAATGATATGCACAGCAAAAGTCCACTCCAAAGCTGCAGCAATTAATTCAAAATCAGCCACTAGGCTGGTTGCCAATAGTAAGGCTCCAATTTGTGATCGGTCACCCAATTTTAAGCCGGTAGCAATCATGTTAACCACCACAACAGCAAATAATTCATAGACACTATGGTGCTCAGGATTGCTATATTCACCTAAAACAAACCCTACATTTAAAGTTAATGATAGTACAATGAAAAAACCGAAAATAACCTTCTCAAGATTCACGAAACATCCCCAACACAAAAACAACTATTATTTACCTTAATTACCTGCCAGTCACTAAAAAACTAGTATTTATATATCATAGTTTGCTAATATATATTTTTAAATAATTGATTCGGAGAAAAAAACATGCCTTTAACAGCAATGGATTTAGTAGCAAATGCCAAACAAAACATTACCGAAATCAGTGTAACGGAAGCCAGACAGACTTTAACTGACCAGCTTGTTTTGGATGTTCGGGAACCTGCTGAATTTGCCGCAGGCCAAATACCTAATTCGGTCAATATTCCGCGCGGAGTACTTAAGTTCAAAATCAATAAGCCCCCTGCTTTTACTAAGCAACACGCGGCTAAAATCATTGCTTGCTGTCAATCAGGCGGTCGCTCAGTATTAGCAACAGAAAGCTTACACAAACTAGACTTCAGCAATGCTGTCAGTTTAGCGGATGGCTATCAAGCCTGGTCGGAAAGTTAATACAGCTTATGGATCAATTAGAATCCATTCGTCTGGATAAATGGCTCTGGACTGCGCGTTTTTTTAAAACACGCAAACTAGCTTCTGAAGCAGTTTCAGGGGGCAAAGTTCACTTAAATGGCCAGCGCACAAAACCCAGTAAAGAAGTAAAAGTTGGTAGCCATATAATTATCCATAAGGATCAATTAAGCTGGGATATTCAGGTATTAGCCATCAATGCCCAACGTAGACCCGCTTCTGAAGCGGTCTTACTCTATGAAGAAACAGCAGCCAGTCTTTTAAAACGCGAGCAGGATGTCGCTCAGAGACGAATAGAACGTCAATTTATGCACAATGACCTAGCTGAACGCCCCAACAAAAAACAACGCCGTCAGATCCACAGGTTTAAGCAACAGTAAATTGCCGAACTGAAGTTAGCCAATAATTGAGTAGCCGACACTGGCAATATCAGGTATGCCAAGAGTGTGATAAAGCCGTTTTAAACACCCAAGCTACAAACAACTAGGCGGTTTGGGCAAGCCTGCGATCTTGCAGGAATATTTTAGCGGCCCTGCAGGAAATAATTTTAATAAATAGCGGCTATTCGCTTTTTCTTCACCCAGCTTATGTTTAATAGCTTTACTAAAAACACGGGCATTGGGTAAGTATTTATACTCTTGATAAAAGCGGCGTATAAAATACAATATTTCCCAATGTGCATCTGTTAAATCTATGCCCTCAATATCAGCAAGACGCTTTGCCACTTGCTCATTCCATAGATTCATGTCCAGCAAAAACCCCTGGTCGGTCGTGGCCATGCAATCGCCATTCACCTTTAATTCCATGTTTTAATGACTTTATGCTCAAGTGTTAAAGTAACAAAGCCCTGATAATCAACAATACTTACCTCAGATATAATCTTGTCTGCAGTAAGCCCTCTTGCTAATAAATCAGCCTGCAAAGCATAGAGTTGAAACTGCTGGTTATTTGCTAGTATTGTCTGTGCAGCTTGTGAATTTTTATGTAAACAAAGCACTGCGCTCTCGACAAAAAGCAAGACATCCCCCCGGGCAATACGTGCAAACAGTACTTCGTGTCCCATACAGGTGCTGATAATATGTAACATATTAATCACCAGAAAATATCTTTAAACCTATTACGCCAATAATAATAAGTGCGATGGAAGAAAGGCGGTAAATATCCACTGATTCTTTAAACAGAAAAATCCCGGCAATTGCAATTCCCGCTGCACCAACCCCAGTCCAGATAGCATAAGCGGTACCTAGAGGTAAGGTTTTAATCGCTAAAATTAACAAGCCAAAACTACCGGCACCTGTCACTGCGGTAGCAATCGAAGGAATCAGCTTAGTGAACCCTTCATTATATTTAAGACTTAATGCAAAAAATATTTCTGCAATACTCGCTCCCATAAGATAAAGCCAACCCATCTTTACTCCAATCAATATACAGATAATAAAGTTTATTTTACAATACTCTTAGATGTGTTAATTATTTATATAAGAATTAAGCGGCAGGTTTTAAGCTATGGAACTTCCCGCTGACTGCCTTGTTGTAACTTTACATCATCGGCTGTGTTCCTGGCTCAGTTACCCTGCTTTAGCCAAAAATCAGCGACCATCACCGCGCACCGCGTTGACTAGCAAGGGTATAGGTCAAATCCTACTCTCAGAAATTTTTGCTAAACCCCTAAGCCACAAAAAATGATGCCATGGATTATTTCACCCCCAGTAAGCAAACAATTTATAGCGTTTCCCAGCTCAACCGAGACGTTAAATTACTGCTGGAACAAAACTTTTTTTCTATACAAGTCAGCGGTGAAATCTCAAATCTAAGCCGCCCTTCATCTGGCCATCTTTACTTCTCTTTAAAAGATGAACGCGCTCAGGTGCGCTGCGCCTTATTTAAGAGCCAGGCACAGAGGCTGAAATTTGTACCTGAAAATGGCCTGCAAATTCAGGCTAGTGCCAATGTTAGCCTCTACGAAGCACGTGGAGATTATCAATTAATTATCAATCAGATGCAGGAAGCGGGCGATGGTGCGTTGCGTCGCGCCTTTGAACAACTCAAAGCCAAACTCGATGCAAAAGGTTTTTTTTCCCCGGAACACAAAAAGCAATTACCCTTAATTCCTGCGGCTATCGGAATTATTACATCGGCATCGGGTGCCGCCATACGCGATATCTTATCCGTACTCGCCCGCCGTTTTCCAAGCATTCCGATTATTATTTATCCCGTTATGGTTCAGGGCAACGAAGCTAAATATGAAATTAATCAGGCGATCATTACAGCCAATCAGCGTAAAGAATGTGATGTCCTGCTATTAGCGCGTGGCGGCGGCTCACTTGAAGATTTATGGGCATTTAATGAAGAAATGGTCGCTAATGCAATTTATAAAAGCCATATTCCGATTATCAGCGGCATAGGTCATGAAACCGACACTACTATTGCAGATTATGTCGCCGATTTACGCGCAGCAACGCCAACGGCGGCGGCTGAGCACTGTACTCCTGACGGACAACAATGGTTAGGACAATTTCAGGCCTATGAGCAACGTTTAAGCCAATTGATAAAAAATAGCATTCAACAAACTGCGCAGCAGCTGGACTGGCTAACTAAAAACCTGCAGCTACAGCATCCCGGCAAACAATTACAAATCAAAGCACAACGGCTGGATGAATTAGAACTACGTCTGACAAATACGCTGAAAAACCAGTTAAATCAGGCGAATGCAAGACTAGCAGCACATCACGCACAACTTTGGCAATATAACCCAGCGCACAAGGTGCAACAACTTAAAAATCAATACCTGACTTTAAATAATCGCCTCAACACTCACATTACAACTAAGTTACATGAGCGACATGAGAAACTGGCCCACCTTAGCCAGACACTAAATATCGTCAGTCCTCTGGCCACTCTTCAACGCGGTTATACTTTAAGTACCGACCAGCAGGGCAAGCTAATCACATCGACTCAACATCTAAAAGTTGGGCAAACTTTTAATACACGCCTGGCAACAGGCTCATTTAGCAGCCAGATACGGGAAATTAAACATGAATAAATTGCTCTTAACATTATTATTAGTGCCGCAAATATCGCTGAGTAGCGCCCTTCCAAAACAACTGGCAGTTCCAGGTGGAATTGTTAATATCGAACTAGGTTCTGTAGAAACACCGGCCCCAGTAGCCTTTTTTCAGGATAAACGCGTTTTGATTCTGGAAAATGATAATCGCTGGTTTGCTGTCATTGGCATTCCACTTACGAGCAAAGCAGGACACCACGCTATCCAGGTAAAATCAGGCGGAAAAACCTCTGAGCTTGCTTTTGATATTGTTGATAAAGATTACCCTGCGCAATACATTACCATTAAAAACAAACGCATGGTTAATCCAAATCCCGATGATCTTAAGCGTATTAGCAGTGAACGTCCTGCAATCAATAAAGCACTGAATACCTGGACTGAACAGCCGGTTGAGGATTTATTATTTAGCCTGCCGGTCAAGGGCCGCTTAAGTAGCCCATTCGGGCTCAAACGTTTTTTTAATAATCAGCCAAAAAATCCTCATAGTGGTCTGGATATAGCTGCGTCAACCGGCACAACTATTAGCGCACCGGCTCCTGGACTGGTAATTGATACCGGTAGCTATTATTACAATGGCAATACTGTGTTTTTAGACCATGGACAAGGGCTGATAAGCGGTTATTTTCATATGTCCAAAATCACTGTCAAAGCGGGACAAATTGTTGAACAAGGAACTAAGCTTGGAGAAGTAGGAGAAACGGGACGAGTCACCGGACCACATTTACACTGGAATGTTTATTTAAATAAAACCAAAGTAGATCCTGCCCTGTTTGTACCTGAATTATCCGAGCCAAAAATAGAAACTGTACAATAAACCTAAAAGGAAAAAATACAATGCAATTCTCTACTACACCTGAAATCCCATGCAAAACAATTCAAAAAAACCTCGGCGTTGTTACAGGCAATGTCGTGCAATCCAAGCACATTGGGCGTGACCTTATGGCTGGTCTGAAGGGTATTATTGGCGGGGAAATTGCCGGTTATACAGAAATGCTAGCCGAAGCTCGCGATATCGCCATCCAGAGAATGGTTGATGAAGCAACAAAGCGTGGAGCCGATGCAATTATAAATATACGTTTTACAACCAGTGCTATTATGGCTAATGCCTCTGAAATACTTGCCTATGGTACTGCTGTGAAATTAAAAGATCAGGAATAATAAGCCCCTCGCTATGCATCACAAACACAAAAGCCTTGGATTTATCGGTATAGGATTAATGGGGCAGCCCATGTCGCTCCGTTTATTAGCTGCGGGTTACCGCGTTAATGTCTGGAATCGAACGCCAGAAAAACTTAATACAGTGATCCAGGCAGGCGCTATACCCTGTAAAAGTGTTGCTGATTTAGTCGCTCAATCTGACATTATCCTGCTCTGTCTTGCTGATACGCCTAGTGTCGAAGAGATTGTTATGCAACATATACTTCCATTGGGCAATAAACATAAACTACTGATTGATTTATCAAGCACACACCCTGAAACAACTCGCCGCATGGCAAAACTATTATATGAAAAATGCGCCATGGACTGGGTTGATGCGCCTGTCTCAGGTGGCATTGCCGGTGCTAAAGATGGCACTCTTGCCATTATGGCAGGCGGAAATAAACAGTCCGTAGAAATTGCTGGTGAAGTACTAGAACCCTTATATAGCCAATTCACTCATATGGGGGAAGTTGGCAGCGGTCAGGTAACCAAGATTTGCAATCAAATGATTGTTAGCTGCAATGTTCTGGTTATTGCAGAAATGATTGCATTAGCAGAAAAATCCGGAGTAGATGCAAGTAAAATTGCCGCTGCTCTGGCAGGGGGGTTTGCCGACTCTAAACCCCTGCAAATTATTGCTCCTGAAATGGCAAGCGGTAGTTTTACACCCGTTAAATGGCGTGTAAAAACATTATTAAAAGACCTTAATATGGCCACCGACTTAGCTCGCACCCAGTCTACCTCCACTCCAATGACGGCACTTGCTGCACAGCTTATGCAACTACATGGCAGTCATGGTTTTTTAGCGCAGGATCCGTCTACTTTAATCAAGCTCTATAACGATAAAAAATAGTGTCCGCAAAATGCTATTTTGCAAAATATTTAACAACCTAAATCAAATTCCAACAGGCAGCTAACAATGGCTTATATGCAAAAAAAACTTACACAGTCTAAAATTTAAACCCTTGTTTTTAACAAAATTTTTTCGACACGAAGCTTTATTCAATTAAAATATCATTTTTTTTGATGGACACTTACTAAATTATTGATATATAATTTGCACCACTTGAGGGATTTAAGTAAAAAACAATAGGGACAACGAGGTAAGATAAGCTTAACAAATAAAAATAATAAATAAGTTTAAAAGGGAATGAATTTCATTTAAAAATAAAAATAATAAAGTCTAAAACCTTAAAAACCCGCTTATCGCGGGTTTTTTTATGTCTGATTATCAGTCTATTTTGCTCAAATCAATAGCCTTTGCCTTGATACCAGTCATAAGGTTAATTTAATACCGACCCATCCTGCTCGCGGCGCACTGACGCCAACAAATCGGGTATCCTGGTCAGCAATTCCAATACCTTCCAGAACATCTCCGGTCTCACCATACATCCCGAAGTTATTGTATTTTTCATTAAACAGGTTATCCAGACGACCAAAAATCGTAAAATGCTCATTAAAGCGATATTCAGTCAGTAAATTAACCACTACAAAAGAATTTAAAGGCGCATCTAAATTAGCCTCATCACCACGCAGGAATTGCTCAGCATTAAAGAGAACATTAAAACCAAAAGTCCAGCTTTCGATAATATCAACATCTGAAGAGAATTTAACTATATGCTCAGGGATTCCCGGTATATGACTACCACTATTAACCTGAATATCCCCATTTGCATCCGCATAAGGGTTACTGGGACTATGTGAAGCATAAGGCGTTAAAAAAACAGCATCTATATACGAATAATTAAGTGCCATACGCCAGCGATCAAAAAAAGAGCTGGAAAGCCCTAATTCGACCCCCTGCCTTTGCGTCTTACCCACATTATCAAAGTAGCCGGCACTATTCGCTGTCCCGGCACTCTGAAAAATAATATCATTATGATTAATCGTATTAAAATAACCTAGATTCCAATGAATCCCGCCACCCAAAATATTTGCAAAACGCCCTCTAAAACCTAATTCCCATGACTTTGCCACCACCTGCTCTAAAGGCGGATCAGCTATAAAAGCATTCGGCAATTTACAGGGGGCTTCGGGGTCAGCACAACTTAATTCCATTGGTGTCGGCACGCGCGAAGACTCACTATAACCACCGTAGAAATTTACTTCCGGTATAAAAGCATAGGTTAAACCAGCAGCCGGGTTAAAACGGTCAAATTTATGCTTACCAGTCAATTCAGTTCCATAATGATCCTGCATATCAATTTCTACATGGTTATAACGCCCCGCAACATTAATCGCCAGTTGCTCAGTAACATTAAAAACTTCGGTAAAATATAGGCCAACTGAATTAGTTGTAGTATCTAAACGCACCCGGGATTCATTCACAAGTATCCCCGAACCATCAACGCCGCGATTATCGGTTAATGAACCTAATTCCGTATCAGCACTATAAGCTGCCTTGCCCAAATCATAGCTAGTACCAATAACAAACTGATTTTCATGCCCCCACAGGGCCTGATTAAAAGCAGATTGTAATGCAAAACCAAAAGACCATTGATTAGTTTCCGAAGTATTTAAGGTTCCACCTTCAACCGCATCAGTAGCATAGACGGCATTACCGTTTATATCCTCTACGGCCTCATCACTACCCTCTTCGCACAAAAAATCCGAACCATCGCATTCCTCAAACTCACTACCATCGCCATTCAGGGTATCCACGCGATTACTGCGATAATAAATATTTCCGGTCAACTCAGTCGCATCATTCACCCATAAATTGCCATCTAAAGCAGATAAAAAGAAATGATTACTGGTCTTATCGGGGTGAGTAAAAACAGCCGTTCGATCTATTGCCTCTAGCTCTACCGGTATCGCTCCGTTACCGATTAAACTAGTATCCGCACCTGCCAAGGTTAAATTTAACTGCCCGTCATCCCCACGCCAACTAAACGTTCCCAAACCATTAAATACACCAGTGTCAGAATAATCACGCCAACCGTCTTCATGAAAATATTGCAGATCTAAGAAATAAGCAAATTCTCCATTATTCCAGCCGCTGGTTAATTCTTCGTTATGCCTGGCCCAGGACCCCCCACTGAGGGTCAAGCTATGCTCTGGCGCGGTAAAGCCGGTTTTCGTCTTTACCGCAATCGCACCGCCTAAACTATTTAAACCATAAGCCGGATTAGATCCAGGCATTAAACTCATGCTCTCAATCGCTCCCTTAGGAATCAGATCCCAATGTACATTATCTCCAAACGGCTCATTAAAACGTATGCCATTCGTATACACTGACAAGCCCTGAGGCAAACCCATTAAAGGCGAAACTGTAAAACCGCGATACTGTATATCCGGTTGAAAAGGGTTATTCTGCGCATCATTGATATTAACACTACCCATATATTGATTCATATAATCAGCCAGTGAAATACTTTGCGCTCTCGCCAAGTCTTCTGCATCCATCTGCTGTACATTTGCCGGAACTTTATCAATAGGGATGCCGGCTCCTAAAGGCGTTGTATTAATAATACTTAATGTTTCCAGCTCTATCGACGCCTCTTTATCCTGAACTATTTCTGGCTCATCAGCAGCCTGTGAATTTGTCAGTACCAACATAGAGAGAGCACTTGACAGAAAAATTTTATTATTCATTAACTCGTTACATATTTAATTTTATTCCAGGAAATTGTAATGTTTATAACCGATAATAAATATAGGACTTTTTCCTGTATGTAATTTGAAAAAAATCTGCCACTTAGCCTTCACTATTTGCAGTATCAGCAAAAATGACAAATTTTCTTTTCCATGGTAATATTAACAAGTTTCACTACAGAAAATTTTTATTAACTACAATGGTTTTATAGGTCACTTTGACAGTGCTTTATGCAAAGGTATTGGCGATCAAACAAACGCAACTTTTACTAGTTAAACAGATACCTATCGATAAATCATGTTGAGTTAAAACCATATCATGCTGCTAAACGTAAACGGGCTGGACGAATGAAAAAAAATTCCCCATTAAACAAAAAAGATCAAATGCTATATAACGCAGAGTTATCACAGGATAGCTGTGGCGTCGGCTTTATTACCCATAAACATAGCAAGCAGACACATGATTTGCTGATTAAATCACATCAGGCTTTGTGCACTATTCCCCATCGTGGGGGTATGAGTGCCGAAGGAATTGGTGACGGTGCCGGGGTCAATATAGATTTATCACTCAAGTTTTTTCGCAAAGTTACCGACATACAAGACCTAGAGTTAGGCCAGTTTGGCGTTGCTAACTTCTTCTTTCCTGAAGATCATAATCATTACGATTCAGCGGCGCTTAATCTAGTAGAGAGTCACCTAAAAGAGTATGGCTTACCCATTATTAAATGGCGTGATATTCCTGTTGATAATGGCGTATTGAATGCGGCATCCATTAAAGCCCAATTACCCATTAAACAGGTTATTTTTGGTCGCCCGGTAACTTCATTAAAAGATGCTAGTCATGAAGTATTCGAACGCTATATTCAAGATGCATTATTAACCATCGAAGAAGAAGGCTTTACACGCCATGAATTAAAAGGATTTTATCCCTTATCCATGAGTTCGCGCACTCAAGTCTATAAAGGCCGTTTAAACTCCTTTGAAGTGATTCCGTATTTCACCGACTTGTACGATAAAGACCACGAAATCTGTACTTTATTTTTCCATACTCGATTTTCTACCAACACCGCTCCTGCGACAATAATGGCTCAACCATTCCGCTATATAGCGCATAATGGCGAGTTAAATACTGATAAGAAAAACCGCTTAAGTGAACAAGCCATTGCTAGACAGCACGGTAAAAACCTGGTCTTTCCTATCGGCCAATCTGATTCCAGTCGTTTAGATCAAACTTTATCGCGCCGTATTCATGAAGATAAACTGGATATTGTCACCGCTATTTTAGCGATGATGCCACCGGCCTGGGAAAATGATACGACCTTGCCATCTGATGTTAAAGCCATGCTGGAGTATTTCAGCTTATACGAAGAAAAAAATGACGGCCCTGCGGCACTGATTTTTAATGACGGAACCCGTGTCGGCGCACGTCTTGACCGTCTTGGCTTACGTCCTTTGCGTACCGTGGAAACCAGTGAATATTTAGCGGTAATGTCTGAAGCGGGTCAAATTGACTTTCCTTCCAGGGACGTTTTAAAGCGCGGCCGCATTGAAGCGGGTGGTATGGTATATTTTGACCATAGCACTGGCGAAGCGTATAACAGCCATCAGGTAATGCAGCGCTTAGCAAAAGAAACCGATTACCATGCTTTATTAAAAGCACGTGCTATTCATTTAGACGCTCTAGCACCAGTTGCTCTATCGAGCCTGGACAATCAGCACGCGTTTAACATTGATCAACGGCATACCGCATACTCGCTAAACCAGGAAAGCTTTAAATTTCTGCTAGACCCGATGTTAAGCACTGGCCTGGAGAAAATTTCAGCCATGGGTTACGGTATTACACCAAATGCCTTGTCAGGTGCCGAAGGAGGTATGTCACGTTACTTCAGTCAACGCTTTGCTCAGGTCACTAACCCGCCACTAGACTCGTTACGTGAAAGTGATGGCATGACATTGCGTGTTGCACTCGGTGCAAAACCAACTTTTTCAGAGGATACGAGTAAACAATTGGTGATTAATTCACCTATTTTACAGCGCACCCAATTAGCACAGATTCGACAGCAATCTACTGTTAGCGTGGTGACTATTAATGCCCTGTATACGCCTGATTTTGAAAATGCAAAACAAAATGGAAAAAATCTTGTCCAGGCCTTAACAGATACCTGTCTTAAAGTTGGCCAGGCAGCAAAAGATAATACCGGCATTATTATTATTAGCGATATTAATATTAGCAAAGACCAGGCGGCCATCCCTGCCCTGCTAATTATTTCTGCAGCCAATCAACATCTGGTTAAAGAAGGCTTACGCTTTAATTCTTCACTTATTTCTGAAACGGGACAAGTGGTCAGCGCGCATGATATTGCCACTACTTTGGGTTTTGGCGCATCTGGCGTGTGTCCATTAAGCGTACATAACCGGGTTATCTCGCAATATAGCGCAGACAAGCAGCAAAAAGCACTCGACAGTTTTCAAAAAGCGGCTGAAAAATCGTTGATGAAAATTATGGGTAAATTTGGTTTGTGTACCGCAGAAAGCTATATCGGTGGTGAATTTTTTGAATCTAATTATATCGATACCGACGAACCACTATTAAAAATCTACTTCCCAAATATTAACTCCTCTGTAGGTGGCGTCCAGTTTGCCGATATTGCGGCCAGTGCAACCGAATGGCATGCAAAAGCCTTAGCCGTTGATTCCGAGAACGACATTCCTTTCCTGGGCCTGTTTAAAGAACGGATTGAAGGAGCAGGACATACGTTTGGGAATACTTCCGTCCGTGAATATATCCATATGACGGATGAAGATATTCTTTATATCAATCATGGTAAATCACCAGTTATCAGTGATACTGCGTATACCGATTTTGGCTATGAAAAACGTACGCCCAAGCAAATAGATGACTTCGGCATAACCCCTGCCTACCGTAATTTCAGCAAAATTCTAATGCAGGAACGAGATAGTCGACCCGCTGCTTTACGTGATGTCATGAGTTACCCTGCTGATATTTCTCGCGCCCATGAAACGGATGAATTTACAGCGATTCTAGGCAAACAAAACCTACGTGGAAATATTAATTTCAGCATTCGCGGCCTAACTGTAAAACAGGTGGATGATAGTTTTGAGATCCGCTTAAGCAATGATTCCACTCAACAACGTCTAGATAATTTAGCTGCACATTTTAGTGCACGTTTTGCTGATCATCCATTGAGCGTTGAAATCTCTGATAGTATGATTTCTGTAACACCTGAAAAGGCTGATCACTTAGCGACAAATTACTTTAAAAACATTATCAATACACGGACTGCAATTAACCTGAATAAGGTGCAACCTGCTCATGAAATTACCGCAGCTTTAGCCTCAGGAGCCATGAGTCACGGTGCTTTAATAGCTGAAGCACATGAAGCAGTTGCGCAAGGTACCAATATAGCCGGAGCCATGAGTAACTCGGGTGAAGGTGGTGAACACTCAAGTCGTTTTAACACTCTTAGATCGAGCAAAATTAAACAATTTGCTTCGGGTCGTTTTGGTGTCTGGGCAGGGTATCTAGCCGACTTAAATATTCAAGAAATTGAGATTAAGATTGCTCAGGGTGCAAAGCCGGGAGAAGGTGGACAGCTTCCCGCCGCTAAAGTCTCTGTAGAGATTGCTGCTGCGCGAGGTGGTACGCCTAAGGTTGAACTAATCAGCCCTCCCCCGCACCACGACACCTATTCTATTGAAGATTTAGGCCAGCTTATTCATGACGCCAAAGCAGCACGTGTGCGTGTTGTTGTTAAACTGGTTTCCTCTGAAGGCATTGGCACTATTGCTGTCGGTGTTGCAAAAGCCGGTGCTGATGTAATTAACGTCGCAGGTAATACTGGTGGTACCGGTGCTGCTGCGGTGACCAGCTTGAAAAATACCGGGCGCTCACCTGAGATTGGTATTTCCGAAGTACATCAGGCGCTTTCTGTGAATGGCTTGCGTGATAAGGTCATTATCCGCTGTAGTGCCGCACATCAAAATGGCTCCGACGTGGTTAAATCAGCAATACTCGGCGGTGACTCTTTTGAATTCGGCACCACCGCATTAATGATGCTCCGCTGTGTCATGGCAAAAAACTGTAATGTTCGCTGTCCTGCTGGTTTAACTACCTTGCATGAAGAATTTAAAGGCGATCCACGAGTGTTAGCCCAGTATTTTATGAACCTGGCTCACGAAGTGCGTGAAATTCTTGCCTCTTTAGGATACCAAAGCCTAGCTGAAATACGTGGTCAAACTCACTTATTACATCTAATGGATCATGAATGCATGATTGGTCAAATGGACTTTGCTAAGCTCTTAAAATACGTTGATGTCATTCATATTGAAAAACCAGTTTATCTGGAAGCCGATTTTTCTATTGATAATAAAATTCTTGAGCAATTCAAAACGGGCTTTATAAATGCCAGACAAGAACAAGTCATCGTTGAAGGCCCTGAGTTTAAACTTACTAACCGCCATAAATCAGTCGGTGGTCAAACAGCAATTGATATCGAACGGATATTATCTTATGAATTAGATGCGGAGCAAATTGCAGCTAACTCTAAAATTTATACTAATCAGCATAAGCGTCGTTATTTAGCACCTGACTCGTTGATTGTTCGCACTCATGGCTCTGCGGGACAAAGTTATGGCGCATTTACTAACGACGGCATGCTTATGCAGCATACCGGAACCTGTAACGATGGGGTTGGTAAGTCTGCGTGTGGTGGAACCATTGTCATTCTCTCACCTGGTGGAGGACATAAAGTTCCTGGCGAAAATGTTTTAGTTGGTAATTTCACACTGTTTGGTGCAACTGGCGGTAAAACCTTTATTAACGGTGAAGCGGGTGACCGTTTTGCAGTGCGAAATTCAGGAGCAATGGCCGTAGTTGAAGGAGTAGGTGATTTTGCCTGTGAATATATGACTAACGGTGCGGTACTCAACATAGGTACTTTTGGTAAAGGCTTTTGTAACGGTATGTCTGGTGGTAATGCCTATCAGTATGATCCTGAAGACAAGTTACAACATTTATATGATGCCTCTTCTGTCGAAATCAGAAAGTTATCCGAAGATAGTGATACTGCACGAGCACATGAGCAATTTGTTATAGCGATGCTAGAACAACATGCGCAATATGCTGAATCAAGTGTGGCGCAGAAATTGCTTAATAATTGGACTAATGAACGTAATCATTTTAAATTTGCTATTCCACTATGGTTATACAAAACACAAACGGCCGAATTTATAGCTAAGACAATTGAGCGCAAAGCGATTATTGAAGAGTTAGCGGTTGATCAAGCGCAACAGCAGGTCGCTCAAGTTCAGCTCGCTTTTGCCAATAGCTCCGTGTTATTTGGTGGTGAAACGCCTGATTATGGTGCAACGGATAGCCCACTTGCATTTAAGATGATTAATAGCTTTGCGGTATTAAATAAAGCAACGCAAATTGCCGCTAGCCAGGTACAAAGCGCCCAGCAAACAGAAGTGGTAGCACAACGCTTAATCACCACAAAAGCCAGAAAACTGCAAGATGCGCTAGTTAAAGAAACACGTGAAGCCTATGCAAATTATGATGACGCCCAGCTTGCAACTTTATTAGCTAATAAGCGCTTAAATGATTATAAACAAGCATTGATTTTACGTGATGTACAAAGCTTTTACTCAATTGGTTCTACTAACTGGATTATTGAACAGGCAGCAATTAATACTCAGGCACTTAAAGATATACCTAGTGTGGATGAATATTTAGCGGCTTTAAGCAGCCAGACAGTTATTCAGGATATGATAAAAATCAAAGCAGCTGCATAAACAAACCGACAATAAAAAGTGAGCAATTTAAGACGAGAAGTCTTTGCTTGCCTGCAGGAAATGGCTTATCGACATAGCAGACTTTTTGAGTTCTGGTGCGCAGCGAGTCACACTCTGCAGGTCAGGCAGGCCTCCTGACATCTTAAGTTGGCAGCCAACAAAGAGTTATATTGTAAGTTGGGTTGGATTATCAGGCACGGCACAGATAATCTAACCCCACATTTCACTTAATTCACTAATTACTATAGAGACCCTTTTTTAAGAGTAGTCCCATGAAAACAGCGAACAATTCTCAAAACATACCTTTCAATGAGGCACAGCAGGCCTGGCTAGGTGGTTTTTTTGCAGGAATGCATTCCCATATTTTACAAAGCGCAGGTTCTGGCGATAGCGCTAATGCCCGTAGTGTTAGCATTTTATATGGATCCCAAACTGGAAATTCTGAATCAGTGGCCCACGATGCGGCTCAAGTTGCTAAAGCGCATGGTTTAAATCCTAGCATTTTAAGCATGGATGAAATCGAAGCAGATACTTTTATCAGTCTTGAATATCTACTGATTATCACCAGTACCTACGGTGAAGGCGAAATGCCAGATAATGCACAAATGCTATGGGAAACGATTAGTTCTGACGATAGCATCGACCTGACAAATATCAACTATTCAGTACTTGCTTTAGGTGATACCAGTTATGACTTATTCTGTCAGGCAGGTATCAATTGGGATCAGCGTTTAGAAAAACTAGGCGCAAAACGTCTTTATGATCGCGCTGATTGTGATGTAGATTTTGATGAAACGGCCGAAAACTGGATTGGCAATGTTATCCCGCTAATGGCCGATGGCGCTGCGACAATAACAGTTGATAGTAACAGCATACCGGCTACAGCAAAATATGGGCGAAAAAACCCTTTCCCAGGAAAATTAGTTGCCAATCGTTTATTGACCAGTCCGGATTCATCCAAAGAGATTCGCCATTATGAAATTTCGATCGCAGGCTCCGGATTAAGTTATGAAGCAGGGGATGCATTGAACGTTGTGCCTGTAAACTGTCCTGAATTAGTCGCTGACATCATTAAAGCGATTGGCTGTAGCGGTGACGAAGAAGAGCCCGTCAGTGGCATCTTAATGCCTCTATCGGAAGCATTACGCGAACATTTTGAAATCAAGTTACCAAGCAAAGAATTATTGAATGAAATTGCCAAACGTTCAGGCGACCAGGAACTGAATAATTTATTAACCACAGATGACAAAGACCAGCTCACTAAATATCTTTGGGGGCGTGATACTTTAGATTTATTATTACAATTCCCGGCAATGCAATTCTCGGCAGCAGAATTTCTGGCGCTATTAAAACCATTGCAGCATAGAGCTTACTCCATCTCGTCTAGTGGCAAAGCAAACCCTGAAACAGTGCATTTAACCATCAGTAGTGTGCGCTATAACAGCTTCAACCGTGAACATAAAGGCGTCTGCTCAACCTACCTTGCTGACATAGCGGATGAAAATTCAGCTGTACGTTGTTTCTTTAGCCCGAATAAAGTGTTTCGTGTTCCTGAAGACAATGATTTGCCTATGATTATGGTCGGACCGGGTACTGGCGTCGCACCTTTCCGTGCATTCTTGCAAGAGCGTGAATTTAGAAAAGCAAAAGGACTTAACTGGTTATTTTTTGGCGATCGCAATGCAGATAAAGATTTTATCTATCGAGATGAAATCGAAGCTATGCAATTACATGGCGTACTAAACAGACTAGACCTGGCCTTCTCTCGTGATCAGGAAGAAAAAATCTACGTTCAGGATCGCATGCGTGAAAAAGGAGCGGAACTATTTGCCTTACTCGAACAAGGGGGCTATTTCTTTGTCTGTGGTGATGCATACCGTATGGCCAAGGATGTTGATAAAGCATTGCATGATGTGATTGCCATTCATGGTGATCTGTCTGAAGAACAAGCGGCAGAATACGTTAATCAAATGAAAAAAGATAAACGTTATGTACGGGATGTTTATTAAAAAACTATAGATTTTCAATATACCTGGATATAGTCGAATGGGCGGCAGTACTGTTGACTTAAGCTCTCTCTTGCTGGACAAAGCCCTCTGCAACGGATTTACTCCTGCCCGCTGGGTGCCAGTTAGGATAACCTGAGATGATTGGATTGAGTGAGGAGAATAAAAACATGCATTTAACACCTCCTCATCCCAACCTTTTTATTCTGGAAAAGGAGTTTATTGTTAAGTCAATCTCAGCTATTGAATTATATTAATCAAGTCTTCATGCGGTCTAAATACTCGCTTGAAACATAAAATCGTATCCAGAAAAACGCGATTCAGCTCGTGCAATCAAGTAAAATATAGGCATCTTACATTTCATTAACATCGTCATGCCCGAGTGTTTTTTTTATCAGGAATCTCTTTGTATATGCAAGATTCCTGTTAGAAGCAGGCAGAAATGACGATCACTCACCCTAAAAAGGGTAAACTACTTTTAGCTCTAATTGAAGGATGCCAAAATATATGCTTACAGACGACTTGAATCATTTTTACCGGTACGAGTATTATGCTTATTGAACACTTTGAAACTTGCATTATTTTTCCATTTTAAGTTGCCCATATCTATATATGTTCTTCACAAATATCTGTTACCATGCTTACATTATCAATAGTTTTTTTATTGGTGGACGCTGGGCAGATTCAACAATCTTACCCGGCTTTCTTTAATTATCATGGCAGCGAGGGGCTAGTAATCTCACTGCTCTCTCTTGGGCAACTCGTCCAGTCATACGGAGCTATTAGAGCTTAGAGTGGATGCCTTTAGCAGAGCGATCTAAGGGGCACTGTAAATATTCAGGAAACTATCCGGGGATGGTAAATCAGCTCCATGTTATAGAATAACCCTAAATTTCAAAAATATCTTACTAAGCAATTACTATAAAGCACTCAATATGAGCAAACTATCTAATACATCCAGTAACGTCGTTTGGCACCAATCCACAGTAAGCAGAACACGCCGCGAAGAAAAAAATCAACATAAATCCGTTGTCCTCTGGTTTACCGGTTTATCTGGTTCAGGAAAATCAACACTTGCTCATGCCGTAGAAGATCAACTTTACCAGCTTGGTCTGCATACTTTTGTTCTAGACGGCGACAATGTTCGCCATGGTCTGAATAAAGACCTGGGGTTTAATGACCAGGACCGTAAAGAAAATATCCGCCGTATTAGTGAAGCAGCAAAGCTCATGCTAGAAGCGGGGGTTATTACTCTGACAGCTTTTATATCGCCGTTTAAAGAAGAGCGGGAAATGGCCAGAAGTTTAATGCCACATGGCGACTTTATCGAGATACACTGTTACTGCCCGTTAGAAGTCTGCGAAACGCGAGATGTAAAAGGTTTATACAAGAGAGCCAGAAATGGTGAAATTAAAGATTTCACAGGCATCTCCTCACCTTATGAAGCGCCGCTTAAGCCAGAATTAAAAATTGATACAAACGCTCTATCTCTTGAAGAATCCACGGCCCAAGTCATCGCATTATTGCGCGAAAGACACATCTTGCCCGAAAAAAAATAACAAATGAATTACGATATCTTTAATGGTGATGCAGATGGTATCTGTGCACTAATACAGTTACGCCTTGCCCAGCCAAGTGAGTCGACTTTAATTACTGGTATCAAGCGAGATATTCAGTTACTGAAAAAAATTAACGTACAGGCTAGGGATCAGCTCACTGTTTTAGATATTTCCATGCAAAAAAATATCCAGCAGTTAAATGCTTTCCTGGCTAGCGGTGCAATAATATTTTATGCTGATCACCACCTGGCAGATGATATTCCACAGCACCCTAATTTAACAGCTTTAATTGATACCAGTTCAAATACTTGTACCAGTTTAATTATCAATAAACAGCTTGAAGATCAGTTTCCTCTATGGGCTATTACCGCTGCTTTTGGTGATAATTTGCACGCTAGCGCAGAGTATCTTGCTAATACTACTGAGATCAACACACAGGATCTTGAACTGCTGAAAAAACTGGGTACCTATATTAACTACAATAGCTATGGTAGCTGCCTTGAAGATTTACACTTTGTCCCAGATAAACTCTATCTTGAACTGGCGAGCTATGCTTCACCACTTGATTTTATCAGCAATAATCACTTTATCTATCAGCAACTAGAAAATGGCTATCTAGAGGATATGCATCATGCTGAGCAGGTACGATGCGAATATAGCAGCGCAAAAATTGCTGTTTTTATATTACCTGATCACGTCTGGGCAAGACGAGTCAGCGGAGTCTTTAGTAATGATCTAGCAAACCACTACCCAGACAGAGCCCATGCTGTGTTAACTTACACACCGGCTGATGATTATCAGGTTAGTGTACGGGCCCCATTAAACAATAAAACCCATGCTGATGAACTGTGTGCATCATTTACAACCGGCGGAGGACGTAAGGCAGCAGCGGGCATAAATCATTTACCTATAGCAGAATTAGCTACATTTATTACCAGATTTGAGCAAACTTATAAGCAGACTTGAATTCAAGTTATAAGCGCAATTCCAGGTTGCAACGTTTCTCCATAATATTTCAGTTTTACTTCAAAAAGTTGATCAATGGTCCTTTGCATTGGCAATCAAACTGTCTAGCCATAGTGCATGCAAATAAGGTTTTATATTGAGGCCATTTTTATTGTGCTCTTCAGCTATCGAAGAAAGCAAACCTGGTATGTCATTATGCGCATGGCTCATATATACCAGCAAAGTCATCAGCATGGCGTTTTGAGTTTCCATGTCCGTATTTTTGATACATTGCACTGACTTCACCAGAGCTAGCAAAGAAAATATCATAAAACTGATCTAAAAAGAGAGAATCATTTATACAGCGCCCAAAGCTGTCATTAATTGATTTATATTAAATCCAGTTAATTCTAGTTTTTGTATAGGGAAATCTAAGTCTTCTAAACAGCACCAGCATATTTTTTTGCATAAAATGACATTAAACGTGACATGACTTTCTTCAAGGCAAAAAAAAGGGCCGTAGATTTCTCTACAGCCCTCGTTTTACTTGGCTCCCCCGGACGGGCTCGAACCGCCGACCTAGTGATTAACAGTCACCCGCTCTACCAACTGAGCTACAGGGGATTAAACTTTTTAAATAAATGGCGCGCCCGGAGAGATTCGAACTCCCGACCGCTCGGTTCGTAGCCGAGTACTCTATCCAGCTGAGCTACGGGCGCCTTATTTATCTATTCAATTATCCTTTTTATTTTACTCCGTGTCAATTAATAATTAATTATTTTATCGACTTTTTATATGGCGAAGAGGGAGGGATTCGAACCCTCGATGGGAGATAAAGCCCATACTCCCTTAGCAGGGGAGCGCCTTCGGCCACTCGGCCACCTCTCCAGTTTTAAACCTTTTTTAGTCGTCTGATCCCATAAGACCAGCTGGTCCAGACTCAACATCAGGGCTAATGTCTGCAGCGGGACTTGCTGCTCCACCTGCTTGTTCGTTTTTAATTCTTTCGTATATTTCTTCTCTGTGCACCGATACATCTTTAGGCGCATTAATCCCAATACGAACTTGATTACCTTTGACTCCTAAGACTGTGACAGTAACTTCGTCACCAATCATTAAAGTCTCTCCTACACGACGCGTTAATATAAGCATCTATCGTCTCCCTGTTTATAATAAAAGCCCTGCCATGCAACAGAACTGGACTGAGCTGACTATTATAACAGTGATTTTAAAAAAATAAATAGCTGATTATGTTTTTTTATCTAATAGAAACTAACTTTTCAGTTCTTTTGGACCTTGTTCTAATTCAAATCCCGCATGTAGTGCTCTTACCGCTAACTCCAGGTATTTTTCATCAACGACAACCGAGATTTTTATTTCTGAGGTAGCAATCATTTTGATATTTATCGCCTCGTCACCTAAAATTTTAAACATCTTACTTGCGATGCCTGCATGTGATCGCATACCAACACCAACAATTGAAACTTTAACGATATTTTTATCTGTTGTAACCGTTCTTGCACCTAACTCCTTGCAAATGTCGGTCAATATGTCTTTAGCCTTATCAAAATCATTCCTATGCACCGTAAAAGTTAAATCCGTCGTCGCATCATCAGCAACATTCTGGATAATCATATCAATTTCGATATTTGCATCAGCAATCGGCCCTAGTATCTTTGATGCTGCACCAGGAATATCAGGCACACCTGTAATTGTTAGCTTTGCTTCATCTTTATTAAATGCAATACCTGAAATTAACGCTTGCTCCACAGTTGGCTCCTCGTAAGTAATGAGCGTGCCACGCCCTTCTGAAAATGATGATAAAACGCGTAATGCAACATTATATTTACCGGCAAATTCTACTGATCTAATTTGCAGTATCTTTGATCCTAAGCTGGACATTTCCAGCATTTCTTCAAAAGTGATTTTGTCTAAACGTCGCGCCTTAGGCTCTATCCGGGGATCGGTGGTATAAACACCATCGACATCAGTGTAGATATGGCATTCATCGGCCTTTAAAGCTGCCGCTAATGCGACTGCAGTAGTATCCGATCCACCTCGCCCCAGAGTGGTGATATTGCCATGCTCATCAACACCTTGAAAACCTGCTATCACAACTATTTTTCCTGCATTTAGATCCGCTTTTATTTTTACATCATCTATGTGCTTAATGCGCGCTTTGGTATGCATACTATCCGTTTCGATACGTACCTGGCTACCCGTGTATGAACGGGCCGGACAATTCAAAGCAGCCAGTGCCATACTTAGTAAGGCCATAGTTACTTGTTCACCGGTCGATAACAACACATCCATCTCTCTGGAAACAGGATTCTGCTGAATTTGCCCGGCCAAATCCGTTAAACGATTGGTTTCTCCACTCATAGCAGAGACTACAACCACTATTTGATCACCTCTATCATGAGCCAGTTTTACCTTGTCTGCGACAGCTTTAATTCGCTCTACCGATCCGACAGATGTACCGCCGAATTTAAATACATAAACAGCCATCTTTATTTACTACCTAATTGTCCACGCACCCACTCGGGCACTTGCTTTAATGCCGCATCCAGTTTATCTGGCTCTGTCCCCCCGGCCCTGGCCATGTCAGGACGGCCACCGCCTTTACCACCCACCTGAGTTGCTACAGCATTGACCAGATCACCTGCTTTTAAGCGTGATATTTGATCTTTTGAAACACCAGCGATTAAATTGACTTTATCATTGCTTACAGTTGCTAAAACGATCGCCGCGCTGCCTAATTTATTTTTCAATTGATCCAATACATCCCCCATTGCTTTGGGCTCAACATCTTCTAATTTGATTGCCAACACTTTGATACCATCAATTTCAACCGCCTGATTAGCCAATTCGCTACCTGCTGAACTTGCTAATTTAGCCTGCAATCGCTCTAGCTCTTTTTCTAGCGATTTACTTTTATCCATTAACTGCTGTACTTTCTCAGCGGCAGTTTCCGGGACTGCCTTAAGCACATGAGCAATCTCGGCAATGGTTTTTTCCCTACCTTCCAACCATTTAATCGCCGCTTCACCGGTAATCGCCTCTATTCGCCTAACGCCCGAGGCGACCCCCGTTTCACTAATAATTTTAAACAGCCCAATATCTCCCGCGCGACGCACATGTACACCACCACATAATTCAGTAGAAAACTCGCCTATTTTTAATACCCGGACTTCATCGCCATATTTTTCGCCAAACAGTGCCATCGCTCCTGCTTTCAAGGCTTCATCTTTAGACATAAGATCTGCTGTAACATCGGCATTATGGCGAATTTGCTGATTAACCATGCGCTCGATGATTTTTATTTCAGCAGCAGTCATTGGTTCAAAATGTGAGAAATCAAATCGCAAACGCTCGGCATTCACTAATGAACCTTTTTGCGTCACATGCTCACCTAATACCTGACGTAAAGCAGCATGTAATAAATGTGTTGCTGAATGATTAAGAGCGATTGACTGCCTGGTTAACGGCTCAACCATCGCATTACAAGTGACATTATTTTTTAATTCACCCGTGATCACTTTACCGTAATGTAAAAATAAGCTGCCACCCTGTTTTTGTGTATCAGTGACTTCAAAAATCGCCCCGTCAGCTTCGATACGGCCTGAATCACCTACCTGCCCGCCCGACTCAGCATAAAACGGCGTACTATCCAGAACAATTACACCCTCAGCGCCTTGCGCAAGAACCTCAACGGCTGCATTTTTTTGAAACAGACCAATAATTTGCGCCTGATCATTTAGCTGTTGATAGCCGGTAAACGCGGTTTCGGCATCTAGTTTTATAGTTTGATTGTAATCAGCACCAAAATTCTTGGCCGCTCGCGCTCTATCACGCTGCGCGCCCATTGCTATATCAAAGCCAGCATGATCAACCGTTAGTTTATTCTCACGGGCATAGTCAGCGGTTAAATCAACCGGGAAACCATATGTATCGTATAGCTGGAAAACAACATCACCTGGAATCACTTTACCGGTCATTTTCTCTACACAGGCTTCCAGAATTTTCATGCCTTGTTCCAGGGTTTCAGCAAAGCGTTGTTCTTCAACTTTTAATACGCGCTCGACCTGCCCTTGCGCTGCTGCAAGTTCTGGATAAGCCTCGCCCATTTCGGCCACTAAAGGTGCAACTAACTGATAAAAGAAAACTTCACGTATACCTAGACGGTACCCATGCCGAATGGCGCGACGTATAATACGCCTTAACACATAACCCCGCCCTTCATTTGATGGCAATACACCATCCACAACCAGAAATGCACAGGAGCGAATATGGTCGGCAATCACCCTTAAAGAACTTTCTGTTAAATCCTTAATACCTGCGAGTTCGGCACCGGCAATTAGTAATTTCTGAAATAAATCAATTTCATAATTATTGTGTACACCTTGCAATACTGCAGCAATACGCTCCAGCCCCATGCCGGTATCAACCGATGGCCTAGGCAATGGCGTTAATAGTCCTTCTGTATCACGGTCATATTGCATAAACACCAGATTCCAGATTTCTATATAACGATCGCCATCTTCGTCCGGAGTTCCAGGCGGTCCGCCAGCAATATCTTCGCCGTGATCATAGAAAATTTCTGTACATGGTCCACATGGCCCTATATCACCCATCGACCAGAAATTATCTTTAGCGCCTATGCGCGAAAAGCGGTCCGGATCGATTTTAACATCTTCCAGCCAGATTTTTTCTGCTTCTGAATCTTCATCAAAAACGGTGACCCATAATTTGTCTGCTGGAATCTCCAGTTCTTTGGTAAGAAAATCCCAGGCAAAATAAATAGCTTCCTGTTTGAAGTAATCTCCAAAACTGAAATTGCCCAGCATTTCAAAAAAGGTGTGATGTCTAGCCGTATAGCCTACATTTTCCAGGTCATTATGCTTACCACCTGCGCGCACACAACGCTGACTGGTTGTTGCCCGCACATAGCTACGTTTTTCTCTACCTAAAAACACATCTTTAAATTGCACCATACCTGCATTAGTAAATAATAAGGTAGGATCATTGCCTGGCACTAAAGAACTAGAGGGCTGAATTGAGTGCCCCTGATTAGCAAAGAATTGTAAAAAGGCAGTACGTAACTCTGCACCAGTCAGATTTTTCATATTTTAATGGGTTATTTAACGTTTTCTATTTACTTGTTCATTATCTAAATAATGAATATATTTTGTATTTCGCAAGGGAGCAGCTTTAGCCTGCATGCCTTACTACTGTGGTCTTTATTATTGCTTATCCAGGCTAAAGCCCATTCCGCAAAATCAGGAAACCGATACGGCATTAGCGGTAACTTCCATCCTACAGCGAAAGCTGCTTAAATAATTGATGCACCATGTCATTTGGAAAACCGCGCTGCTGTAAAAAACGGCTACGCTTAATTTTTTCCTGGATATCCAATGCTGTTTCATTGCCATATTTCTTGCTATACACTTGTTCTAGCAGGGCTTGCCAACTTCCTGCAATATCTTCAACTGCCCTATCAAACTGACAATCACTAACGCCCCGTTGCTGCAGTTCAGCTTGAATTCGTAACGGCCCAAAGCCTTTATGTACCCTGCTTCTTGCGTAGCTTTCTGCAAAACGCGCATCACTTTGCAGGCCTTGCTCTTTTAATTCATCAATGACAGAGATAATATCTTGCCGGATAAAACCTTTTGCCGATACTTTTTGGAGTAACTCTTGCTGACTATGCTCACGCCTAATCAAGTATTGCAAACAAGCTTCTTTAATTGCTTTATAATTTTCTGGCAATTCAGGCATGCAAGCTCACTGGTAAAGACTAAACTAAGCCATCGGCATCATCAGACTCGATTGGTGCGCTATTTTTCACACCAAACACTTCAGCCCGGATACTAACCTCAAGCTCTTCAGCTATCTGCGGATTTTCTTTTAGATAGGCACGCACATTATCCTTACCCTGGCCAATTTTATCATTACCATAACTGTACCAGGAGCCGGCTTTATTAATAAAGCCATATTTCACACCTAAATCAATCAACTCACCTAAAAATGAAACACCTTCGCCATAGAGGATTTCAAATTCTGCTTGTTTAAAAGGTGGTGCAACTTTATTTTTAACGACTTTAACGCGCGTTTCATTACCAATGATCTCATCACCTTTTTTAATCGCACCAATGCGACGTATATCCAAACGCACGGATGCATAAAATTTTAAGGCATTTCCACCTGTCGTGGTTTCAGGACTGCCAAACATCACACCAATTTTCATACGAATCTGATTAATAAAAATCACCATCGTATTGGATCGTTTGATATTAGCTGTCAATTTACGTAACGCCTGAGACATTAACCGTGCCTGTAAGCCCATATGGGAATCCCCCATATCGCCTTCAATCTCTGCTTTTGGTGTTAAAGCCGCCACCGAATCAATAACCACGATATCAACTGCATTGGAGCGCACCAGCATATCAACAATTTCCAGAGCCTGTTCCCCAGTATCTGGTTGTGAAACCAATAAATCATCAACATTGACGCCAATTTTTTCTGCATACCCTGGATCCAGGGCATGTTCTGCATCTATAAATGCTGCGGTACCACCTAATTTTTGCACTTGCGCAATGGTTGATAAAGTCATCGTGGTTTTACCTGAAGACTCCGGGCCGTATATTTCAATCACCCGACCACGCGGCAAACCACCGCAACCCAAAGCAATATCTAATGAAAGAGAACCTGTAGAAACCGCCTGTATATCACGCGACGCGGCATCATCGCCCATACGCATGACCGCACCTTTTCCAAACTGCTTTTCAATTTGCATTAAGGCGGCGCTTAATGCTTTTTGCTTATTCTCATCCATTATTTTCAAGCCCTAACCAAATATTAAAACTCTGTATTATCCCATAGCCTGATTCAAGCGCATAACAAAATTAGTGCTTATCTTGCATTTAAGAATGTTTAACAATGACGATAAGCTAAAATAATATCCCAATTTGAAAAATTATTTATTCAGCTGTCGTAAAACAGGATAAATAATAAGCATCTAGAGTGCCTACTTTAGCCTGCATTCATCACACATTTTTCTGCATTGGAGGGCTAAAGCTGCATTCTTGTATAGATGAGTTTTAAACTGCCTGTCGCTAAAGACTCATTGCTGATTGCACAAAAAAACCAGCATAAAGCTGGCTTTTTGATTTTTAATCTGAATTTCTCAGTGCAGATTAGAACGTCAACTGAGTACGTACCGTGAACTGTTGAACACCCGTTTGTGCACTTACACCATCACGTAGAACTGCTGAATCCTGAATATCAAAGGCATAACGATAATCAGCCATCAAGCGAATATTGGTATTCAAGTACCAGTTCAATGCCAATGTCATAGCAGTTTCTTCTCCACCGACTATATTGCCAGAGTTAAGATCGTTACCATCAATTCGGTAGGCTAACTCCCACGCTCCCCACGTACCACGTTCCCAACTGACCGGATTTTCTGGGTGTAAACGACCAAACTTACCGTTTGATCCTTTATATCTACGAGATTCACCTGTTAGTGTCCATGCGCCTTGCACATAATAGGCACCGAAGTCTACGCCACTCAAACCATTGTCACGCGCTGACCAGTTATGCGCATATTCAGCTTGCAAAGAGAATGGCCCATACATATAAGCCGCCTCAATGTCTAATAATGTTGAACCACTTACATTATCTATACTACCCGTATCAGTAAAATACAAGCTCGACATATTGGTAGTTTCATACCTGTACCTATTTGTATGATTACCCGCAGACGTATTACCACGATAACCCACAGATCCGCCGACATGCAGAACATGAGTACTGGAAAGAATCGGCGCATAAGTTGCACGAGAAGAAATTCCCCAACCGCCATCACCCGCTTTAGCAATAGGCGCGCCATACGCACCCAATTGTGCCGACCAGTTTTTAGCTTTAGATGAAAATCTCACACCCAGCGCACGATCAAATTGCTGTGCTAATGAATAAACCAGAGAACGCTCAGTAAACACAATGTCATTAGAACTTTCTTGTACTTCCAAACTCATGGCTTGCTTTTGATTACCGACAGTAACATCAAACCAGTCTAAGCCCTTATATTTTACAAATAAATCTTTTGTACTGACTTTATTACCGGCAAAATCAAATTGTGCTTTGTAGTCAAAATCTGTCCACAAAGTACCTGCGGCATAAAGACGCGCGCGTCTAACCTCAAAACCTTCGGTAGGTGAAGGATCAAAGTCTCGCCCGTTCGCACTAAAGTTCGTATCTAACTGGATACGACCACCTAATTGAAATTTAAATGCTTTATCTGCCGTTTCTACCCGAAAACCTTTCTCATCAAACTTGACTATGACATCGTCATCACTTTTTTTAGTTGCTTCAGGCTTTACCTCAGCAACAGCCTGTTTGGCTAAATTATCATACTGAGATTTATTAATAACACCATTTTGCAACAGCACTTCATTTAAGCTCTGCCCTTCAGCAGCACTACTTCCAGCAGCTTTTTGTTTCGTCAGGTTTTCATACTGAGCCGGAGTAATTGAGCCGTTTTGTAAAAGTGTATCCAATAATACGCTATCTGCGGCTTGAACGCTTACGCTTCCCAGGGCAGCAGAGATAGCTAAAGCTAATACTTTCCCTTTGTTCTTTGTGATCATCATTATTTTCCTAAATGTCTTGAAGCAAGAATAAAAAACATACGCCATAATAAAAAAGTTAGTATCCGCTATAAATTCTAGGGAGGCACAAAATTTCCCTGAGATTTTTCTTC